>NZ_JBSHDU010000064.1:0-48064 GCF_053616475.1 Streptomyces sp. NPDC055815
TGCCGGCCCGCACGCAGGGCGAGGACCACGCCTGACGCGCCATCCACGACGAGCCCAGGGCCGGTCGCGCTGATCGGACGGCGGGCGGTCACCCCAGATTCCAGGGGGTGGCCGCCCGTTCTCGTATCCCTCGGCTCAGAAGCGTGCCGGCAGCACCTCCGAGACGCGTGTGTAGACGCCCGGGTTCTCGGCCTGCCCGCAGCCGCTGCCCCAGGACACCAGGCCGACCAGGAGCCCCTTGGCCACCAGCGGGCCGCCGCTGTCGCCCTGGCAGGCGTCCTTCCCGCCCTGCGGGTCGCCCGCGCACAGCATCGTCCCGCGCTGGTAGCGGACGCCGAAACCGCCCGGGTACGCCCGCTCGCACGCCGTGTCCGGCAGCACCTGGACGCGTGCCGTCCGGAGCGTCGAGGCGTAGGCCCCGTTGCCCGTCGTGTCGCCCCAGCCGTAGACGTCCGCCTCCGTCCCCGGCGCGTACGCCGCGTCTCCGGAGCGGGCGACACCGATCACGTACGACTGCGGCAGCGGGCTGACGAGCGTCAGTACGGCCAGGTCGCCCGAGTTCGTCGTCGGGTCGTAGTCGGGGTTGATCCAGGTGTCCGAGATCCGGACCTCCTGTCCCTCCTGTCCGCGGAGCGCCGCACGGCCCGCGATGACCACGAAGTCGCGCACCTCCCACGGCTCGCCGCCGAGCACCTCACGGCCGAGGCAGTGGGCCGCCGTGAGCACCTTGGTGGGGGCGACGGCCACACCTCCGCAGAACTGCCCCGCGCGCGTACCCCCGAACCGGTCACGGCTGGACAGCGCCACGACCCACGGCGCGTCCGTGATCTGGGCCGGCCGGCCACCCACCACGACGCTGTCGGCGGCCACGGGACCGGCGGTGGCGAGCTGTCCGGCCGCCGCGGTCATCAGGCCCAGAGCACCCGTCAATGCTCGGATGAGGGAACCACGCATGGAGCCTCCTGACTCTCGGGTGATGTCGGTTCACCCAGCGTCCAGCACCTGTCCCCGCCGTGCACCCGCGCAAAGCCGGAGGACCCGGCTCCCCCTCTCGGGGAACCGGGCCCTTCCGTGTGCTGCTGCGTCCCTCGTACGGATCAGTCGAGGTAGTCGCGCAGGACCTGCGAGCGCGACGGGTGACGGAGCTTCGACATCGTCTTCGACTCGATCTGACGGATCCGCTCTCGCGTCACGCCGTAGACCTTGCCGATCTCGTCGAGCGTCTTCGGCTGGCCGTCGGTGAGGCCGAAGCGCATGGAGACGACGCCCGCCTCACGCTCGGAGAGCGTGTCGAGAACGGAGTGCAGCTGCTCCTGGAGCAGGGTGAAGCTGACCGCGTCGGCCGGCACGACCGCCTCGGAGTCCTCGATGAGGTCGCCGAACTCGCTGTCGCCGTCCTCACCCAGCGGGGTGTGGAGGGAGATCGGCTCACGGCCGTACTTCTGGACCTCGATGACCTTCTCGGGGGTCATGTCGAGCTCCTTGGCCAGCTCCTCCGGGGTGGGCTCACGGCCCAGGTCCTGGAGCATCTGGCGCTGGACGCGCGCGAGCTTGTTGATGACCTCGACCATGTGCACCGGGATACGGATGGTGCGGGCCTGGTCGGCCATGGCGCGGGTGATCGCCTGACGGATCCACCAGGTGGCGTACGTGGAGAACTTGTAGCCCTTGGTGTAGTCGAACTTCTCGACGGCGCGGATCAGACCCAGGTTGCCCTCCTGGATCAGGTCCAGGAAGAGCATGCCGCGGCCGGTGTAGCGCTTGGCCAGCGAGACCACCAGACGGAGGTTGGCCTCCAGGAGGTGGTTCTTGGCCCGGCGGCCGTCCTCGGCGATGATCTCCAGCTCGCGCTTGAGCTTCGGGGCGAGCTTGTCGGAGTTCGCGAGCTTGTCCTCGGCGAACAGACCGGCCTCGATGCGCTTGGCGAGCTCGACCTCCTGCTCGGCGTTGAGCAGCGGGACCTTACCGATCTGCTTCAGGTAGTCCTTGACCGGGTCGGCGGTGGCACCGGCGACGGCGACCTGCTGCGCCGGAGCGTCGTCCTCGTCCTCGTCGGACAGGACGAAGCCCTTGCTCTCGCCCTCGGTCTCCTCGTCCTCACCCTTGCCGGGCGCGACGTCCTCGAGGAGCTCCTCGCCCTCGATGAGCTCGTCGGCGTCCTTCTTGGACGTGGTCTTCTTGGCCGCCGTCTTCTTGGCGACGGTCTTCTTGGCGACCGCCTTCTTGGCGACGGTCTTCTTCGCGGCCGCCTTCTTGGCGGGCGATCCGGCCTCGTCGGCCGGGTCGGTGCCCTCGGCCGCAGGGGCCGCGGAGGCCGAGACGGTGGTCTTCGTCACGGTCGTCCTGGCGGTGACGGTCTTGGTGGCGGTGCGCTTGGCCGGGCTCTTCGCTGCGACGCTCTTGCGGGCGCGCTTCGGCGACTCCGCTGCACTGACCATCAGCGTCACACCCTCTTCCTCGAGGATCTGATTGAGGCTGCGCAGAACATTCTTCCACTGGGTTGGCGGAATCTGGTCAGCTTCGAAGGCCCGACGCACGTCATCGCCGGCGATCTGCCCATCAGCCTTTCCCCGCTCGATGAGCGCCATCACAGACTCGGACTCGGCGATCTCCGGCGGGAGCGTACGGGATGTGCTGGCCGACACGAACAACCTCTCGGAACGATGGAAACGGCTTCCGGCCCCGCCCTGGATCGGGCTGGAGCCGACGACCGTCGACGGGGAATGTGCCGACGGCGCGGGCTGGACCGGGGAACTGCACAGCGCCTCCACGGGCTGCTGTATTCCTTCCTCGGCTGTCACCTCTTAGGTCATCGCACGGCTCGGAGGAGTGTTACGCCCAATCTTCGTGGCCCGAGTCACACCCCATGTGCGACGAAACGCCCAGAGCGGTCGATTACGGCACATTCGTGCCGCCGGAACCCGGGCGCCGCCCGGGGAGACCCTGTCGGGTCCCCGGGTGGTGCTCGGACCCGGCGGCACGCGGTGCGTGCGCCTCCGCGCTCCCGGCCACGGCCCGCGGGTCAGTGTTCGCGGGGGGCGGGAACGACGCGCTCCACCTCGGGGTGGACCGTGAGCAGCTGCCGCATCGCGTTCTCGGCGCCGTGGGCGTCCCCGGTGGCCAGTGCGTCCACGATCCGGGCGTGGTGCGCGAGGCAGGCCTCGCTCGGCCGGTCGCAGCCGGTGACGGGGCCGCCGGAGACCTGGAGCGCGGCGGCGACGATGCCGGAGAGGTGCTCCAGCATGCGGTTCCCGGCCAGCTGGATGAGGAGGGTGTGGAACTCCGTGTCGGCCCGCGAGAAGGTGATGCCGTCGCCCTGGGCGAAGGCGTGCCCCATGATCTCGACCATGTCGGCGAGGCGCTGCTGCACGTCCTCACGGCCGTGTCCCGCGGCGAGGCGGGCGGCCAGGGGCTCGATCGTCCACCGCAGCTCGTTCAGCTCGCGGCGCTGGTCGTCGCGCTGCGGGCCGAAGGCGCGCCACTCGATGATGTCGGGGTCGAGGAGGTTCCAGTCGCTGACCGGCCTGACCCGCGTACCGACGTTCGGGCGGGCGCTGACGAGCCCCTTCGCCTCCAGCACGCGCAGCGACTCGCGCACGACGGTGCGCGAGACCTCGAACCGCTGGCCGATCTCCTCGGGGACCAGCGGGCGGTCGGCCCCGAGGTCGCCGGAGACGATCATCTGGCCGAGCTGCTGGACGAGCTGGCCGTGCAGCCCGCGCCCCCGGTTCCCGGCGGACCGGCGGCCTACGCGACCCAGGTCGGTGTCCACCCCCTCCCAGGAGGGCGGGCCCACGCGGCCGGCGGCGGGCGCCTCCGTGTAGGGGTAGCGGTCGAGATCGCCCGGGGCGCCGAGGCCGGAGTCGACGGGGCGGGCGGCGGTCATCATGGTGTGCGCAAGGGTACTCACGCATCCTTTGTCGGCGTTGCTTCCGTGACCCTTGAGGTCTTTGGTGAAAAGCACACGAAAGGGTGATCGGCACCCCCTACACAATTGACGATTAATCGGACATATGCGGCAGATTTCAAGGCAGTTGACGGGGAAACGGAACCTTTCGGTCCACAAATGATCACCAACGGGCCTTACGGCGAAGGCCGGTGAACAGATAGGCGCAGAGCAGTCCCGTCAACGTCAGCGAGAGCGCCACTCCCGCGGGCTGACCGACCACCCTCAGCACCCCCGCCAGCCACCGGTCCAGGGCCGGGGACCACTGCGGACCGGCGAACTCGCGCAGCCGTGCGGGAAGTCCGGCCGCGGAGCGCACCGACGGCCCCGTCAGCACCTTCTGCAACAGCGGAACGAAGGCGACCGGTACCGCGAGCACCGCCGCCACTCCCGCCGCCGCGGCCCGGAACACTCCCGCGCCGAGCAGCCCGGCCCACGCGCAGCCGACCACCAGACCCAGCCAACTCGCCGCTAGAGTCGGCCAGTTCTTCGGCACGGGAACCAACTCGCCGCCGTAGACGAACCGCAGCACCTCCAGGTCGACCGCCACGACGAGCACCCCGAGCGCGAGGGCGACGACCGCCGCGACGGCGAGCTTCGCGAGCAGCAGACCCGGTCTGCGGGGCACGGCTCCGCGTCCGGAGGTGAGCGCGGGATAGCGGTACTCCTCGCCGAAGGAGAACGCGCCGATCAGCCCGGCGCCGACGGCCGCGGGCGGCAGCGGGGAGATCGCGGGCCAGCCGGCGAGGACGGCGGGCAGCTCGGCGCGGCCGCCACGCCCGAGGAGCAGGGCGAGCGTCACGGAGACCAGCAGGACGCCGGTCACGACGAGCGGGGTGGACGGCACGCCCAGGAGCCGGTGGAGCTCGTACCGCAGCGGTCGGAGCGGCGAGCGAACGGGCCTCCGCGCGGCACCTCGCCTGCCGCCCGGGGCCTCGCGCTCCGCTCCCCCGGACGCCGACCCGACGGCGCGGCTCCGGGGCGTCGCCGGCTCCTCGCCTTCATGGGTCCGCGCGGCACCGTGGTCACGACCGGCGCCGCCGTCGCCTCCTCTCTCCTCGGCCAGACGGTGGACCGGTACGCCGTGCCGGAAGGCGGTGTCGCCGACGGCCGCGCAGTCGCTGCCGTAGACGGACAGGCGGTTGCCGTCCTCGGCGACCACCTCGACGGCCCGGCGGGCGGCTCTGGCCTCCTGGGTCACGGCCGCGGCCAGGCGCGCGGCGTGCGGCGTGCGGACGACGACCCGGGGGCGCAGGCGGGTGCGGGCGAACTCGACGGCGTCCTGGTCCGCGACGAGCCGGCCGCCTTCGAGGGTGACGACCCGGTCGGCGTTGCGGGCGGCATCCTTGGGGTCCTCCGTGGTGTACAGCACGGTTCCGCCCTCGGCGGCGTGCGCCCGCAGCAGCTCGTACAGCCATCCGCTCTCGGGTACGGAGAGACCCGCGGCCGGTTCGTCGAGGAGCAGGGTGTGGGGGGCGCCCAACAGGGCCGAGGCGAGCCCGAGTCGGCGGTCGGCGCCGATCGGCAGGGTGCCGATCCGCCGGCGCTCCAGGCCGGTGAGGCCCACGGTCCGCACCAGCTCCTCGGCCCGGGCCGCGGGAACTCCCGTGGCGGCGCAGAGCATCCGGAGCTGGCCCCGGAGGGTGCGGGAGGGGTGTCCGGGGACGTCGCCGAGGAGTACGCCGACCTCGCGAGGGGGGTGGGCGACACGGTGCAGCGGCCGGCCGCGGAAGTAGGTGATCCCGCGGCCCGGCTCGAGTTCGAGCATGAGCCGGAGGGCGGTGGTCTTGCCGGATCCCCGGGGGCCGAGGAGAGCGGTCACGGCGCCCGGCCGTGCCTCGAAGGACAGATCGTCCACGGCGGGCGGGCGGTCGCGGCGGGGAGTACTGGTCAGTCCGATTGCCTGGAGCATCGCTTCTCTCGCGGTAGGTGACACCGCTCCGCGGCAGGGCGGCGCTACCGCAGCAAGATAACGCTACATTTCGGACTTTCGGCGCATGGTTGGCGTCCAGGGGTGCCGGATGCGCACGCTTCTCAGACCTCGGGGCGCAGCATCGGCGGGTTGAGAAGAGTGGCCCCACCTGCCCGGAAGAGCTGTGCGGGGCGCCCTCCCTGACGGGTCGTGGTGCCCCCGGCCGGGACGAGGAATCCGGGCGTGCCGGTCACCTTGCGGTGGAAGTTGCGCGGATCGAGGGAGACGCCCCAGACCGCCTCGTACACGCGTCGCAGCTCGCCGACCGTGAACTCCGGCGGGCAGAAGGCCGTGGCCAGGGAGGAGTACTCGATCTTGGAGCGGGCGCGCTCCACCCCGTCCGCGAGGATCCGGGCGTGGTCGAAGGCGAGCGCCCCCGGCCCTCCGTCCTCGGCCACGGCGGCCACGTCCTCACCGAGGAGCTCCTCGACCGGGGCCCAGCGGGCGCTGTTCGCGTCGCCGCCGGCGCGCGGCGCGGGAAGGTCCGGCGCCAGCGCGAGGTGCGCGACGCTCACCACCCGCATGCGCGGGTCCCGGTCCGGCGCCCCGTACGTCGCCAGCTGCTCCAGGTGCGCGCCGTTGCTCGGCACGGGCGGCGGGGCGGCCGGATCGTGGGCGCAGAGGCCGGTCTCCTCGACCAGCTCGCGCGCCGCCGCGGCGCCCAGGTCCTCCTCCGCCTGTACGAAGCCGCCGGGCAGCGCCCAACGCCCCTGGTACGGCGACTCTCCTCGCCGTACGACGAGGGTGCACAGTGCGTGGCGCCGCACGGTGAGCACGACCAGGTCGACGGTCACGGCGAAGGGAGGAAAGGCCGACGGGTCGTAGGGAGGCATGCCGCGATCATAGTCGTCTTCCTGACGATAAACACGCCCCGCGGAAGCATCGGCCACCACTTCCTCGCCGCGTCGTGAGGCTTCCCTCGTCTCCGTGCCCGGCATCCCGTCACACCCCCAGTTGAAGGCCCTCTGCGGCCTCCTCGACCATACCGAGACCCAGCCTTCCGACCCGCACGGCGAAGGGTTCGCCGGCGACCAGGAGCCCCGACAGGCGGATCGCGCCGAGCGGGGCCGAGGCCAGCGGGTGCACCGAGACGGAGCCTCCCGGCACGTCGGGCCGGACGCCCGCGAGCGCGAGCAGCGCGTGGACGGCTCCGGCGGCCGCGACGGCCGCCGGCCGGCATGCCGCCGGGTGCGGCACCGGGCGGCCGCCGGTCGTCCGCTGTTCTCCGGCGTACATCTCGGGGAGCCGGTGGGTGAAGGCCTCCGCCGCGTCCAGCAGCCCCCGCAGCAGGGAGGCCGCCTCCTTCTCGTGACCGGCGGCGGCGAGACCCGCCACCGCGACCGCCGTCTCATGCACCCGAACCGCTCCGGCGCGGTGCCCGAAGGGGTTGTGACCCGGCTCCTTCGTCCCGAGACTGCGCAGCCCCCAGCCGGAGTCGAGCGCCGGGGTGCCGAGCAGTCTGGCCAGCTGTTCGGTCTGCCTCCCGTCCAGGAGGCCGGGCGCGTGCCGGCCGCCGCCCAGCAGCCCGGTGTCGAGCAGGTGCGCGGCCCAGCCGCCCAGCTGGGACCAGGTCCGGCCCTCCGGTGCGCGGGCGACGGCCGGGCGGCCGCCCGCCGGGTCGTCGAGCCAGAATTCCCGCCGGAACCGCTCGCGCAGGGTCCTGGCAACTTCGCGCAGGGCATCTCCCCCGGGCCGCCCGCAGTCGTCGAGGAGGTCGGCACCGAGCAGGGCGGCGCGGTGGGCGTGCGCCTGGGTCTCGGCCCGCCAGGGCCCGGCGGGCCCCGGGTCCGGCACGAAGCCGTTCCGGCCGGTCGTATGACCGAGCCAGTCGAGGCAGCGCTCCGCCACGGGAAGCAGCTCGTCCAGGTCCGCGGACGGGAGCCCCCAGCGGCGGGCCTCGGCGAGCACGGCGGGGAAGGCGAGGGTCGCCTCGATACCCGTGCAGCGGGGCGGAAGGTGCGGGCCCCCGTCCCTGAGGGGTCCTTGGAGGCGGCCGGACTCCGCTCCGCCGCCGGGCAGTTGGGTGCGTCCGAGGGCGCGCAGGGTGGTGGCGGCGAGCCGGGTCCCGAGGGGCAGGGCCATACGGGCCGCCCAGAGCGCCTCGGAGGTGACGGGACCGCACCGCCAGGGGACGCCGGCCGCGACGTACACGTCCGCGGCGTTGGCCGGGGCGCGCTGGAGCAGGGCCCGCAGGTCCTCGACGGAGGTACGGAGCAGTTCTCCCGGCCGCGGGTCGTCGCCCTCGGCGCGGGCCTCGGCGAGGAGATGACCGCCCGGCCGTCCCGAGCCGGCGCCCGTGGAGGCGGTGGGCCGGGCGGGCGAAGACCCTCGCACGCGCAGCCGGAGGGTGAAGGCCGCTCCCGGTGCCAGCTCGGCTTCCCAGCGCAGTACTCCCGCCGCCGCCAGGGAGTCCATGGGCGGCGGGTCCGCCGTGACGGCGACGGATCGGCCGTCGGTGCCGGTCCATCGCAGTCCGGTGCCGTGGACGGTCGCGGCGATGTCGGGGCCGCTCCGGCCGGACGCCACCGCGCCCAGGTCCGCGAGATCCGTCCCCAGAGCGACTTCCACGGGAAGCCGCAGGGGCCGTGCCGCGGCGCTGCGCAGGGTGATGCGTTCGGTGCCGTCGGCGCTGCGGCTGCGTTCGACGGTGAGGGTGGGGTCGGGGCCCGCGTCCCCGGGGACGCGGAGGAACCCGAGGAACACCGCCCGGTCGGCGGCCGCCATGCGGCCCTGGAGCGCGACGGGTTCGCGTCCCGCAACCCGCAGGACGCAGCGGGACAGGAGCCGCCGCCCCGCCTCGTACACCCCCTCGGGTCCTTCCCCGGTGAGCTGGCCGTGCTCGGCGCAGACGGCGAGGGCGGGCAGGGCCACGCAGACGAGCGCGCCGTGCACCGAGGGGAGTTCCGCGGGCCGCGTCGCGCGCGGGAAGGCGATGCCGGCACCGGACGTGTGTCCGGCGGCGGGTCCGGGCGGCGGGGTGGTGGGGCGGCCGGGGGCCGGGACGGGGGGAGCCATGGCGGGTACGGGGTGCTCTCTGTGCGAACCGGGCGGCCGGCGGGGTGTCGGCGGGACGGTTCGTGCGACTCCGCCAGAGAGCTGAACGCGCTCGCGGGCGGCCGGGTCACGGTCGTCATCGGCCACTCCTGGAGCCGCGCTGCCCGCCGGGCCGCGGAGTCCCGCTCGCGGGCCTCCCGGTGGCGGGTCCGCCGGGGCGGACACCGGCCCTCGTCCGGCGCTCGCTCCCACCGGTCTGACGCCCCGGCTTCCTGAGGCTCAGCGGGGTGCCCGGCCGGCGGCCGGCCCGCATCCGGACCCGCCGGGAGGGCGACGCGGCCTCCTGTTCCGAGGCGGCCCGGGTATCCCGCTCGCTCCTCAGACAAGACCGGAGCGACTCGGGGTCGAGGCCTTCGTTGCACGCCTGGTGCAGCAGCCGGGCGAAGACGTACTCCGGGTCGGCATCGAGGGCGAGTCCGAGGGCGACCCGGGCGCTCGGCTCGTCGCCCGTGGACCAGGCCGTCCAGCCCGCGAGGGTGAGGGGCGCGGCGGCATGCTCCTGGTAGGGCGTGACGCAGCGCCGGGCGAGGAGGCGCCAGAGCCTCAGGGCGGCGGTCCCCTCCCAGCCCTCCATCCACTCGGCGGCGCGGTCCCGGGTGACCCGGTCCTGCAGGCCGAGGACGAGGGCGGCCGCCTCGTCGGCGGTGATCAGCGCGTCGTCCGCCGCGTCGTCCGCGGCCGTGCCACCGGGGGACCGTCCGGGAGCGACCTGCCGCACCGGGGTCGCCGTGCCCAGCGCCCCCACGGCGCCGACCTGGCCCCTCGCCCCCTCCGGGCCCCCGGGGTTCTCCGGCTTCTTCGGGTTCACGAACCGGCGGAGGACCTCGCGGGCGAGACGCAGCGTCGCTTCGCGCACCTCCTCCCGTCCCCGCGCCTCGGCTCCTTCGAGGATCCGGGGAACGATCGAGGCCGCGGCCCGGTCGAGAGCGGCCCGCTGCTCCTCGTCCGCGGGACCGCCGCGCGGCTTCAGCCGGGCCTCCATGTCCCGCAGGGAGCCCCTCACCTGCACTCCGGCGTAGGCGGCGGCCGCCGCCATCACCGAGGTGCCGCTGAGCGCGAGCGGGGTGCCGTCGGGCGGGCAGCAGCGCTGGTCGGGACAGCAGTACGAGAAGTAGAGCCCGTCGGAGATGCACAGGGCCTCGTAGACGGGGATGTCGAGGGCCCCGCAGGCGGTCCGCAGCCGCTGCGCGAAGGGCCGCAGCCGCTCCATGACCCTGCGGCCCGTCTCGCCGGCTGCGGGGTCCTGGCACAGGAAGACGACGATGCCGTCCGGCCGGGCGCCGGACCGGGCGCCTCCCTCGACGAGGCACTCGGCGAGGTGGTCCGCGGTGGACGCCCACTCCCGGGGCGAGCGCGGGATTCCGAGCCTGACCCGGCCCCCGAAGCGGCCGTGCTCGCCGTGCAGGGCGACCAGGACGACGGAGTCGGTGGGATGGAAGCCCAGCACGAACGGCAGGGCGTCGGCCAGCTCCGCCGGGCCGCGCAGGGTGATTCGCTGGGTACGGGAGAGTCCACTGGATTCGTGGTGGTTCGCGTTCATGGTCAGGACGGTCTCGCGATCTTCCGAAATCCGAAACCCCTGTGGATAACTCCTGGAACGAGGCATCCGTCCATCGCCGAGTTGTCCACAGGTTCGCTCTCTCATTCGCGCGATGTCCGAGGCATCGGGTTGCATGGAGGGCATGACCCAAGCAGCTCCGCTGGAAGACCGCGCCGCCCTCCGAGCCGCCGCCGATGCCGTGCTCGCCCGTCTCGTCTCCGACCCGACCGGCAGGGCCAGACTGCGCGAGGACCAGTGGCGGGCCATCGAGGCCCTGGTCGCCGACCGGCGCCGGGCCCTGGTGGTGCAGCGGACCGGCTGGGGCAAGTCGGCCGTCTACTTCGTGGCGACCTCGCTGCTCCGTGAGCGCGGCAGCGGCCCGACCGTGATCGTCTCCCCGCTACTGGCGCTCATGCGCAACCAGGTGGAGGCCGCGGCCCGGGCGGGCATCCGCGCCCGGACGATCAACTCGTCGAACACCGAGGAGTGGGAGACGGTCCAGGAGGAAGTCGCCTCCGGCGAGGTGGACGTGCTCCTGGTGAGCCCGGAGCGGCTCAACAATCCCGACTTCCGCGATCAGGTGCTCCCCCGGCTCGCCGCCGCCACCGGGCTGCTGGTGGTCGACGAGGCGCACTGCATCTCGGACTGGGGCCACGACTTCCGGCCCGACTACCGCCGGCTGCGGACGATGCTGGCCGACCTGCCCTCCGGCGTCCCGGTGCTGGCCACCACGGCGACGGCGAACGCCCGGGTGACGGCGGACGTGGCCGAGCAGCTCGGCACGGGCGCGGGCACGGACGCCCTCGTCCTGCGCGGGCCGCTCGACCGGGAGAGCCTGAGTCTGGGCGTGGTCAGACTGCCGGACGCGGCACACCGGCTGGCCTGGCTCGCCGACCATCTCGGCGAGCTGCCCGGCTCCGGCATCATCTACACGCTGACGGTCGCCGCGGCCGACGAGGTCACCGCCTACCTGCGCCAGTGCGGGCACACCGTGTCCTCCTACACCGGCCGGACGGAGAACGCCGACCGGCAGCAGGCCGAGGACGATCTGCAGGCCAACCGGGTCAAGGCGCTCGTGGCGACCTCGGCCCTCGGCATGGGCTTCGACAAGCCGGACCTGGGTTTCGTGGTGCATCTCGGGTCGCCGTCCTCCCCCATCGCCTACTACCAGCAGGTGGGCCGGGCCGGGCGAGGCGTGGAGCACGCGGAGGTGCTGCTGCTGCCCGGTCAGGAGGACGAGGCGATCTGGCGCTACTTCGCCTCGGTGGCCTTTCCGCCCGAGGAGCAGGTGCGCCGCACGCTCGACGTGCTGGCCCAGGCCGGCCGGCCCCTGTCCCTGCCCGCCCTCGAGCCGCTGGTCGAGCTCCGCAGGACCCGGCTGGAGACCATGCTCAAGGTCCTGGACGTGGACGGCGCGGTGCACCGGGTGAAGGGCGGCTGGGAGAGCACCGGCCGGCCCTGGGTGTACGACACCGAGCGGTACGCCTGGGTGGCGCGGCAGCGGGCCGCCGAGCAGCAGGCGATGCGCGACTACGCGGCGGCCACCGGATGCCGGATGGAGTTCCTGCGGCGTCAGTTGGACGACGAGGAGGCCGCCCCGTGCGGCCGCTGCGACAACTGCGCGGGGAGCAGGTTCGACCCGAAGGTGTCCGAGACGGCGCTGGACGCGGCCAAGGGCGAGCTGGGGCGGCCCGGCGTGGAGGTCGAGCCCAGGAAGATGTGGCCCACCGGGCTCGCCGCGGTCGGGGTCGACCTGAAGGGCCGTATTCCGCCCGGGGAGCAGTCGTTCGGCGGCCGGGCCCTGGGGCGGCTCTCGGACATCGGCTGGGGCAACCGGCTGCGTCCGCTGCTGGCCGACGGCACGCCGGACGGGCCGGTTCCGGACGATGTCGTGCAGGCGGTGGTGCACGTGCTGGCGGACTGGGCGAAGGGGCAGGGCGGTTGGGCTTCCGGGGCGCCGGACGCGCCGGCCCGGCCCGCCGGTGTGGTCACGGTCGCCTCCCACCGCAAGCCGCGTCTGGTGGGCTCGCTCGGGCAGCGGATCGCCGAGATCGGCAGGATGCCCTTCCTCGGCGTGGTGGAGTACGCGCCGGAGGCGGAGGAGCTCCGGCTCTCGCGGACCAACAGTGCCCAGCGGGTCGTCGGCCTGCAGCGGACCCTGACGGTCCCTCCGGAACTGGCGGAGCGGCTGGCGGGCGCGGGAGGGCCGGTTCTCCTGGTGGACGACTTCTCCGACACCGGCTGGACGTTGGCGGTGGCGGCGCGGCTGCTGCGACGGGCCGGAGCGGAAGGGGTGTTTCCGCTGGTGCTCGCCGTCCAGGGGTGAAACAGGAGGGGAAACGGGGAGTGAACAATGGGCGACTGGGCAGGGATATGAGTGGCATACCGACTCAATCCCGTCAGCGGCCTCAATTGCTCGTTGCCGCTCGCGCACGGGCCCGCAAGAATTGGGAAACCGCCTCGCACGGCCCGTCAGCGGTCCGGAAGGACTGTGCCGTGGTGCGCCCTCACCCGACCTTGCCCGCCCAGCGGGCGCGTATCCGAAGGGAGGACCGTGACCCTCGGATTCGCTCCGCCCACAGCCGCCTCGCTCAGATCGTCGTCCCAGTCCGCCAGCCGCCTCGCTCGGATGCTCGAGCCCTCCGAGTGGGCCGCGGCGGGGATTCCCCTGCTGCGCAACCCTCGTGAGGTCGTCAGCGGCCTTCACTCCCGGCACGCGCCCACGCCCTCGACGGCCGTCATCGCCGTCCTGGACCACGAGGAACGGCTCGCCGCCAGCGCCTCGTTCGTCCGCCGCCCCGTCGCGGCGGACGGCTGGGAGTTCCGCAACGCGCTCCTCGCGCATCTGCGGCGGGTCATTCCCCATGACCTCCGCAGACGCGCGCCCGTGCGGACCGCGGTCCTGCTGTACTGCCGCGACGGCGACGAGCGCTGGACGGAGGAGGACGGAGCCTGGATGTGGGGGCTCCGGGACGCCTGCACCCTGCACGGGCTCCGCTGCGGCGCGTACATCACGCTGACCGGAGGAGGCTGGCAGGTGCTCGGCGAGGGCCGGGGAGGCCGGCGGCCGAGCTCCGACTCGCTGCCCCTGCCGTTGGGTGACGGACCGGCCGAACTCGGCCTGCTCACACCGAGAACCGCGAGCGGCGCGACCGAACCCCTGCGCCGCGCGGCCGCCCGCTGATCACGCGGACCGCGACGGGCCGCCGTACGCAGATCGCACCGGGCCCCCGCCGGGCCCGGTGGGGTCCGGCGGAGGGGTGGTCGGTCAGACGCCGGCGCCGGCTCCGAGGAGCGCCGTGATGCGCTGCGGGTCACCGCAGACGACGAGCAGCGCGCCCGCGCGGGTCATCGCCGTCGGAAGGGCCCGGGCGGCCGTCTCCTCGTCTCCGCCGTTGACGGCGACGATCACCACGGGGCGGGCGGCGGCCCGCTCCACGGCGGCGGCGTCAGCGAAGAACACGTCGTCTGCGCTGTCCTGTTGGGCCCAGTAGGCGGCCTCGCCGAAGGACAGCTCGTGGGCTGCCCAGGGGTGCGGGTCGCCGGTGGTGAGCACCAGGATCTCGCCGGGCGCCCGCCCGCTCTCCAGGAGCAGGTCGACGGCTTCTTCGGCGGCGTCGAGCGCACCGTCGACCGGAGCCGGGATCAGCTGGAGCTGCGGGCCGGTCGGCCGGTCGGAACGATTCTCCTGGCGCTGGGCCGGAGACTGCCCGGCACCGGGGTTGGGGTGCGGCGCCGGTGCCGCGGGCCTGGCCGGGCCGGGACCGGGGCGTCCGGGACACGGAGAGGCCGCGGAACGCGGGCCGGGTACGGGACGGGGGGTCGACGCGGGGCGGCCGGCGGCCGCGGTGGCGCGGGGACCCTGGGCGCTCTCGTGAATCTGAGGCTCCTCGGGGATGAGAGGCATGAATGGATGTCTATCAAACGCCGCTGCGTGGAGCACCGGCGGGTGGGCACACATGTGCACCCCGGCCGCGTGAACGGCCCTCGGACAGGGCCCCCGTGACCGGAAGTTCAGAAGTCGAAGCCGAGTTGGCCCCCGCTTTCCAGCGCGGCCGCCTCGGCGGAGAGGCGGACCTTTTTGAGGTGGCGCCACTGGGGCAGCGCGTCCAGGTACGACCAGGAGAGTCGGTGGTACGGGGTGGGCCCCAGCTCTGCGAGCGCCGCCTTGTGGACCGGCGAAGGGTAGCCCGCGTTGGCGGCGAAGGCGTATGCCGCGTACGGACCGCCCTCGGCCTCCAGCTCCGCCATGAGGGCGTCGCGCCGAACCTTCGCGATGACGGAGGCCGCCGCGACGGCGATGCAGGACTGGTCGCCCTTGATCACCGTACGGACCCGCCAGGGGCTGCCGAGGTAGTCGTGCTTGCCGTCCAGGATCACCGCGTCGGGCCGCACGGGAAGGCCTTCGAGGGCCCGGACGGCCGCGAGCCGCAGGGCCGCGGTCATCCCGAGTTCGTCGATCTCCAGCGGAGAGGCGTCGCCGAGCGCGTAGGCGGTGACCCAGCCCTCGAGCTCCGCGGCCAGCGCGTTCCGGCGCTTGGGGGTGAGCAGCTTCGAGTCGGTGAGCCCCTCGGGGGGACGGCGAAGGCCGGTGACGGCCGCGCACACCGTGACGGGGCCGGCCCACGCCCCGCGTCCGACCTCGTCGACCCCGGCGACGATCTTGGCGCCGGTGGTGGCTCGGAGCGACCGCTCGACGGTGTGGGTGGGAGGTTCGTACGGCATGGCGCCAGACAGGTTACGCCGCCTGATGCCACCCGCGATACCCGGATTCGCCACAGACGCCCGGAGGCTCGTCCCAGCCGGCCCGGATCCCGGCCCGACAGCCGGCCGCCCGCCCGACCCGAAAGGCCCACGAGCCACCCCCGAACAGCCCCTGATCCGCCCCGGACCGACCCCCCGATCCGCGCCCGACCCGCTCAGGCACGCAGCAGCGGCACCATGATCCGGTCGATGACATCGGCGATCTCACTGTCCGGCCATTCGCTTCCGCACACCTTGGACCGGTACATCATCATGGCGGGGATGACATCGAGGACGAGATCGTCGATCGCGTCGGCGCGCACCTCTCCGCGTGCGATTCCGCGCTGCAGCACGTCCCGGAAGAGACGCTTGGACGGTTCGATCACACCCGACTCGATCAGCCCGTGGAAGCGCTCGGCGGACTCGGCATCGCATTCGTGAAGCACGGAACGCAGGGCGAAGCCGGGTTTGGAGTACATGACGTCGCGGACCTGGCGGCACAGCTCGTACAGATCCTCACGCACGAGGCCGGTGTCCGGAGCCTCGTCGAGCTTCGGCAGTCCGGCCTGGAGGGCGTCCGCGACGAGGTCTTCCTTCGACGGCCACCGGCGGTACACCGCGGCTTTGCCCGTCTGCGCGCCGACCGCGACACCCTCCATCGTGAGGCCGCTCCAGCCGACACTGCCCAGCTGGTCGAGCGTGGCCTCCAGGATCGCCCGCTCGAGCACGGGGCCGCGGCGTCGCAGCGCCACCCCTTCCGGCCGGGCGGCGGCCGTGGAGCGCGAAGTAACCATCAGGATCTCTCCGTTGACGCGATTCGATTCGTCGGCAGTGCTCAGTGAACGGTTGCGTTCACTGAGGGGGACTCACTACCGTGGTGAACAGTGAACGGGTGCGTTCACTAATTTTCCGTGGGGGGATCCATAGTGACAACTTCTCCGGTGGACACACAGACCAAGGACGAGCCAGCTCGCGCCGCAGGTCGGCCGGGCATCGCCTTGACCGTCATCGCCGCCTGCCAGCTGATGGTCGTCCTCGACGCCACCATCGTGAACATCGCGCTGCCGCACATCCAGGACGCGCTCTCCTTCTCGACCACCGACCTGTCGTGGGTGCTCAGCGCCTACACGCTCACCTTCGGCGGTCTGCTGCTCCTCGGCGGACGCGCCGGCGACATCCTCGGCCGCCGCCGGGTGTTCATGGCCGGAATCCTGCTCTTCACCTTCGCCTCCCTGCTCGGCGGCTTCGCCCAGGAGCCCTGGCAGCTGCTCGCGGCGCGAGCCCTGCAGGGCGTCGGCGGCGCGATAGCCTCGCCCACCTCGCTCGCGCTGATCACCACGACGTTCCCCGAAGGACCGGAGCGCAACCGGGCGTTCGGCGTGTTCGCCGCGGTCTCCGCCGGTGGCGGCGCGATCGGCCTGCTCGCCGGCGGAGCGCTCACCGAGTGGCTCGACTGGCGCTGGGTCTTCTTCGTCAACGTGCCGATCGGCCTGCTGATCGCCTTCCTCACCCCGCGCTACATCAGCGAGTCCGAGCGCCACCCGGGCCGCTTCGACATCGCGGGCGCGGCGACGTCGACGCTGGGCATGGCGGCGCTGGTCTACGGCTTCATCCGGGCGTCCGAGAAGGGCTGGAAGGACGGCCTGACCATCGGCTCCTTCGCCGCCGCGGTGGTCCTCCTCGTGGCCTTCGCCGTGGTGGAGTCGCAGGCCAAGGAGCCGATCACCCCGCTGCGCATGTTCGCGGACCGCAACCGCTCGGGCACGTACGTCATCATGCTCAGCCTCTCGGCCGCCATGTTCGGCATGTTCTTCTTCATCGTGCTGTGGGTGCAGAACGTCCTGGACTACAGCCCGGTCAAGGCCGGACTCGCCTTCCTCCCGGTGACCCTGGCGATCGGCGTCGGCGCGGGACTCGCCCAGCGACTGCTCCCGGTCCTCGGCCCCAAGCCGTTCATGGTGACCGGAGCGACGCTCACCGGCGTCGGCCTCTTCTGGCTGACCTTCATCTCGTCGGACAGCAGTTACGTCGTCGGGGTGCTCGGCCCGATGATCGTGTTCGGCTTCGGCATGGGCCTCAACTTCGTGACGCTCACGCTCACGGCCGTCTCCGGGGTCGCCCAGCACGAGGCGGGCGCCGCCTCGGGTCTGCTCAACGCGACCCAGCAGGTCGGAGGCTCGCTCGGGCTCTCCATCCTGGTCACCGTCTTCGGCACGGCGAGCCGCGAGGAGAGCGACAAGCAGCTGCCGGACTTCCTCGCGCACTCGACGGCCAAGGAGCAGGCCGAGGCCCTGCAGACGAAGGAGCTGCCCGCGCCCTGGGGCCACGAGGTGCTGACCTCCGGCATCTCCTCGGCCTTCACGGCCGCCGTCGGCATGGTGCTGATCGCCCTGGTCACGGCCGTCCTGGTGATCCGGGTCCGCAAGAGCGACCTGGAGGCACTGAGCGGCCGCGCCGAGGCCGCGGGCCCGGTGGCCTGAGCACGCGCGCGTACCTCAGCCTGAGCACGCGCACGCGTACGTCAGCCCTGCGCACGCGCACGCGTTCCTGAGGCCCGAGCACGCGCCACGCGCACCAGCGATCTCAGCACGCACGCGCGTACCTGAGGCCCGAGCACGTACACGCACACGCACACGCACACGCGTACCCGATAGCGCCGCTGTCCCCCGCCCCCCGTCGGGGCGGGGGACAGCGCGCTCTCTCAGGCCGTTCCGTCCGGGACCCATCCCGGAAGGTCCTCGGTCTGCCGCAGCCACTCCTCCGGCGGCGCTCCGGCCGCCGCGGCGGCGACCACTCCCCCGGCGATGGCGCAGGTCGTGTCGACGTCTCCGCCGACCTGCGCGGTCGTCCAGAACACCCGCTCGAAGTCACCCAGCCCGCGCGCGGCGGACCAGAGCGCGAAGGGGACCGTGTCGTGGGCGCTGGTCCGCCGTCCGCTGCCGAGCACCGCGGCGACCGTGCTGGCGTCGCCGTAGTCGAGCATGTCGCGGGCCCTGCGCAGGCCCGCCCCGACCGCGCTGCGCGGCACGAGGGCGATGACACCGTCGAGCAGCGCCTCGGGCGTGGGCGGCCCGGCCGGGTCGGCGGCGAGCGCGGCCGCGGCGGCGACGGCCATGGCCCCGACCACGGCCTCCCGGTGCTGGTGGGTGGTGTACGCGGAGATCTCGGCCTGGTGGGTCGCCTGCTCGGGGTCGTCGGCGTACCAGGCGCCCAGCGGGGCGATCCGCATCGCGGCTCCGTTGCCCCAGGATCCCTGCCCGTTGAAGAGCGCGGCGGCCAGTTCCCGCCAGTCGCCGCCCTCCCGGATGAGCCGGAGCATCCGGTTGACCGCCGGGCCGTAGCCCCGGTCGAAGTCGTGGTGCTCGGCGAAGGACAGGGCCAGGGCGTCCTGGTCGATCCGGTGGTGGCGGGCGAGGACGGCCAGGACGGAGCAGGCCATCTCGGTGTCGTCGGTCCACTGCCAGGGGCCGGCGGGCAGCTCGCGCCGCTTCAGCAGGGGGTAGTGGGCGGGTACGAAGAACTGGGAGCCCAGGGCGTCTCCCACGGACAGCCCGCGCAGGCTGGCCAGGGCGCGGTCGAAGCGCCGGTCGGGTGAGGAGTCAGCGGTCATCGGTCTGCCACTCTATCCGGTGGGGCCGTACGGTTCCGGGGTACGCCAGCGTTCGAACGGCCTGTCCAGGCGGTATCTGCCGTCCTCCCCGAGCAGGAGCGTGCGGGTCTCGGCGTTGCCGGGATTCGACAGCGACTCGAAGTCCGCGACGGTCCAGTGGAACCAGCGCATGCAGAACAGCCGCATGGTCAGCCCGTGGGTGACGAGCAGGACGTTGGGCGGATGGTCAGGCGCTTCGAAGCTGCGGTACAGGCTCTCCAGGAAGGCGCCGACGCGGTCGTACACGTCGGCACCGGACTCGCCCTGCGCGAAGCGGTAGAAGAAGTGCCCGTACGCGTCCCGATAGGCCTTCTGCAGGCGTACGTCCTCCCGTTCCTGCCAGTTGCCCCAGTCCTGCTCACGCAGCCTCGGCTCCTCCCGCACCCGTATCCGCTCCGCGGGGAGCCGGAAGGCCCGGAGGGTCTCGTGGGTGCGGCGGTACGGCGAGACGTAGACGCTGACCGGCTCGTCCCCGAAGAGCCTCCGCAGCCGCTCCCCCGTCTCCTCGGCCTGCCGCCACCCGGTCTCGGTCAGCCTCAGGGCGTGGTCGGGCTCGCGTTCGTACACCGTGTCATCGACATTGCCCTCGGACTCTCCGTGCCGTACGAGAACGATGCGCCGCGGTCTTGCCATACCCCGACCCTAGATCGCCCCACTCCGGCAGGCTCAGCCGAGGCGGCGCCCGGAGTCCATCCGGGGTACGTGCCCGGGGAGGCTCAGACGGTCCAGGACGGTTCGAGCTGCACGACGTCGCCGTTCAGCGCCGCCACGTCGGCCGCGGTACGGGCCCGCAGCCCGAGCCGCTCCACCCGCTCGACCCGGTATTTTCCGTGCTCGGCGGCGGACTGCCACAGGGAGAGCACCAGGAACTCGCTGCCGGGGGCCTCGCCGAACAGGCCCCGCAGCATGCCGGGAGAGCCGGCCATGGCCGGATTCCAGACCTTCTCCTGCATGAGCGCGAAGTGCTCGGCACGGCCCTCGTGGACCCGGCAGTGCGCCACCCGTGCCACGTCGGCGTCGGCGAACCGCGGCTCGAACCCCGTCTTCACGTCGAAGCGGTGGTCGAAGAGCTTGACCTGGATGTCCTTGAACGTGCCCACCTGGGAGGCGGCCAGCCGATCGTGCGACCGCGCCATGAACGAGTCGTAGAAGGCACGGCTCTCCCAGAACGCGAAGATGTGGGCGACGTCCGGGCGACCCCGGCTCCACCCGCCGCCCTGGCCCCGGAATCCCGGCTCACCGAGCAGCCCCGCCCATTTCCGCTGCCCCCGCTCGAACCCTCGACGGTCCATCACGGTGCAGCGAATCCACTTGACCAGCACCGCGCCATCGTACGGGGCCGGAGAGCGCCCCGGCAGACCCCGTCAGAGTCCCGCCGCGTGCACGCGTTCCAGACCGGCGCGCTCCTCGTCGTCCAGTTCGATCCCGAACTCGGCCTCCAGGGTCGCCGCCAACTCGGCCACGCCCACCGTCCGTTCCCCCGCGGTTCCGTCCGGACGCAGCGTGGAGAGACGCTCGCGCACCAGCGCCCTGCGCACGTCCGCGCCGGGCCGGTGGGCCACGACCTGGCCGAGGAAACGTGACTGCGGGTGGCTGGAGCTGTAGTGGTTCATGACGGTGAAGTCACCGGGGTAGAGGGTCTGCGGCGAGAACGCGTACAGATCGGCCCAGCCCTCCGGCCGCAGCGAGCGCAGCACATGGATGCCCTCCTCCTCGACGCCGATGCCGAACGTCCAGCCGCCCTGCTCCACGCGCGCGCCGTCCCGCAGCGGCACGGGCTCCAGCGGCCCCTGCCAGCCGAACCCGACGTCGGCGAGCCACTGTTCACCCTCGACCGTGACCACGAGAAGCGCGTGGGTGACGGGTGGCAGCGCGGCACCCCGCGAGCGGTTGCGGGCACCGCGGCCGGCCACCTGGAAGCCGATCCGTTCGAGGACGGCCGCGAGGAGGGAGTTCTGCTCGTAGCAGTAGCCGCCCCGGCGCCGCTCGACGAGCTTGCCCTGAAGGCTCTTCAGATCGAGGGGGACGTTCCGCCCGAGGGCGACGTCGAGGTTCTCGAACGGAATGGCCGAAACGTGCGCCCGGTGAAGGGCCGTCAAGGTCCGTACGTCGGGGGCGAGTTCCCCGTCCCGCTCGCTGTCGTATCCGATTCGAGCCAGATATGCGTCGAGATCCAGCTCGTCACCGCTCCACAAACCGCTCTCCCCCTCAAGCGCCGGGTCCTCTGTCGTAGGCACATGACACCATGAGCAATCGGCCCACGACCACGGGCTTTTGAACGGGTCGACGGTACGAGGCGAGGGCGTGCGCGGGGGCGCACACGGAGAGGGGAAGCACCATGAGCGGACTCAACAAAGGGGTGGCACGCGTCGAGGTCACGCTCAAGTGGGACCCCGCGCCGGCCGGCACGCCGGCCCACGACCTGGATCTCGTCGCCGGGGTCTTCCCCACGGACGATCCGTACGGCGCGCCGGCCCATCTGGTGCACTTCGGCAGCCGTTCCCCGGACGGCACGATCACGCTCCACCGCGACAGCCGTACGGGGCAGGGGTTCGGCTACGACGAGGCCATGACCGTGGAGCTGGACCGGCTGGACGCGCGGTACGCGCGCGTGGTGGTGGGCGTCGCCATACAGCAGGGCGGCGGGCGGCTGACCTTCGGCGACATAGCGAACACGGGCATACGGGTCCGCGAGGGCTACACCGACCTGCTGACCCACGACTTCGCGGACGTCCCCGGGGCGCGCTCGGCGACGGTCGTCGAATTCACCCGCGACGGCGCGGGCGGCTGGTCGTACCGCTCGATCAGCCGCGGCTTCGACGCCGACCCGCGGACCTTCGGCACGGTCCTGGGCTCCCCCGCCTCCTGACACCGGCCCGCACATGCGAAAAGGGCGCCGACCGGTGGTCGGCGCCCCCTCACGGGCGGTCCGGTGCGCTCAGCGGCTTCCGCTGCTCAGCGCACCGGCCGGCATCAGCTGCAGCCGCTGGTCGAGCCGCAGCCCTCGCAGATGTAGCAGGAGCCGGCCCGCTGCATCTTGGTGCCGCAGGAGAAGCAGAGCGGGGCGTCGGCGCTGATGCCGAGCTGCATCTCGACGAGCTCCGCGGAGGTGTGGGCCTGCTTCGGAGCCGGGACCTCGATCTTCGGGGCCGGGGCCGCGACGGCCTTCAGCTCCTGGGCGCGGGGCGCGGACTGGGCGAGGGCCTCGACGTCGACGTCCTCGTCCTCGGGCTGCTCGTACGAGCCGGTGTCGAGGTGACGCTGGCGCTCCTCGGCCGAGTGGATGCCGAGGGCGGAGCGGGTCTCGAAGGGCAGGAAGTCCAGCGCGAGGCGGCGGAAGATGTAGTCGACGATCGACTGCGCCATCCGCACGTCCGGGTCGTCCGTCATGCCGGCCGGCTCGAAGCGCATGTTGGTGAACTTCGAGACGTACGTCTCCAGCGGGACGCCGTACTGCAGACCCACGGAGACGGCGATGGAGAAGGCGTCCATCATGCCGGCGAGGGTGGAGCCCTGCTTCGACATCTTCAGGAAGACCTCGCCGAGACCGTCGTCCGGGTAGGAGTTGGCGGTCATGTAGCCCTCGGCGCCACCGACGGTGAAGGAGGTGGTGATCCCCGGGCGGCCCTTGGGCAGACGCTTGCGGACCGGGCGGTACTCGACGACCTTCTCGACGGCCTCGCGGATCGTCGCCTCGGACTTCGCGGTGACCTCGGCCTTCTCCTCCTCCTTCTTCTTGGCGGAGAGCGGCTGGCCGACCTTGCAGTTGTCGCGGTAGATCGCGAGCGCCTTGACGCCCATCTTCCAGGCCTCGAAGTAGACCTCCTCGACGTCCTCGACCGTGGCCGTCTCCGGCAGGTTCACGGTCTTGGAGAGGGCGCCGGAGATCCACGGCTGGATGGCGGCCATCATGCGGACGTGGCCCATCGCGGAGATGGAACGCTCGCCCATGGCGCAGTCGAAGACCTCGTAGTGCTCGGTCTTCAGGCCGGGGGCGTCGATCACATTGCCGTGCTCGGCGATGTGGGCGACGATCGCCTCGATCTGCTCCTCCTGGTAGCCCAGGCGGCGCAGGGCCTGCGGGACGGTGCCGTTGACGATCTGCATCGAGCCGCCGCCGACGAGCTTCTTGAACTTGACCAGGGCGAGGTCGGGCTCGAGGCCGGTGGTGTCGCAGGACATCGCGAGACCGATGGTGCCGGTGGGGGCGATGACCGAGGCCTGGGCGTTGCGGAAGCCGTTCTTGGCGCCGAGGCGGATCACGTCCTGCCAGGCCTCCGTGGCGGCGGCCCAGATCGGCGAGTCCAGGTCGTCCATGCGGACGGCCTTGGTGTTCTCGTCGGCGTGCTGCTGCATCACGCGCTGGTGCGGCTCGGCGTTGAGGGCGTAGCCGTCGTACGCGCCGACGACCGCGGCGAGCTCGGCGGAGCGCTTGTACGAGGTGCCGGTCATCAGGGAGGTGATGGCGCCGGCGAGGGCGCGGCCGCCGTCGGAGTCGTACGCGTGGCCGGTCGCCATCAGCAGGGCGCCGAGGTTGGCGTAGCCGATGCCGAGCTGGCGGTAGGCGCGGGTGTTCTCGCCGATCTTCTGGGTGGGGAAGTCGGCGAAGCAGATGGAGATGTCCATCGCGGTGATGACGAGCTCGACGACCTTGGCGAAGCGCTCGACGTCGAAGGACTGGTTGCCCTTGCCGTCGTCCTTGAGGAACTTCATCAGGTTCAGCGAGGCGAGGTTGCAGGACGTGTTGTCCAGGTGCATGTACTCGCTGCACGGGTTCGAACCGTTGATGCGGCCGGACTCGGGGCAGGTGTGCCAGTGGTTGATCGTGTCGTCGTACTGGATGCCCGGGTCGGCGCAGGCCCACGCGGCCTCGGCCATCTTGCGGAAGAGCGCCTTGGCGTCGACCTCCTCGATGACCTCGCCGGTCATGCGGGAGGTGAGGCCGAACTTGCCGCCGGACTCGACGGCCTTCATGAACGTGTCGTTCACGCGGACCGAGTTGTTGGCGTTCTGGTACTGGACGGACGTGATGTCGTCGCCGCCCAGGTCCATGTCGAAGCCCGCGTCGCGGAGGGCGCGGATCTTCTCCTCCTCCTTGACCTTGGTCTCGATGAAGTCCTCGATGTCGGGGTGGTCGACGTCGAGGATGACCATCTTGGCCGCGCGACGGGTGGCGCCGCCCGACTTGATCGTTCCCGCGGAGGCGTCGGCGCCGCGCATGAAGGAGACCGGGCCGGAGGCGTTGCCGCCCGAGGAGAGCAGCTCCTTGGAGGAGCGGATGCGGGAGAGGTTCAGGCCGGCGCCGGAGCCGCCCTTGAAGATCATGCCCTCTTCCTTGTACCAGTCGAGGATGGACTCCATGGAGTCGTCGACGGACAGGATGAAGCAGGCGGAGACCTGCTGGGGCTGCGGCGTGCCGACGTTGAACCACACCGGCGAGTTGAAGCTGAAGATCTGGTGCAGGAGGGCGTAGGCCAGCTCGTGCTCGAAGATCTCGGCGTCGGCGGGCGAGGCGAAGTAGCCGTAGTCCTCGCCGGCCTTCGTGTACGTCTTCACGATCCGGTCGATGAGCTGCTTGAGACCGGTCTCGCGCTGCGGGGTGCCGACGGCACCGCGGAAGTACTTGCTGGTGACGATGTTGACCGCGTTCACCGACCAGAAGTCGGGGAACTCGACGCCACGCTGCTCGAAGTTGATCGAGCCGTCGCGCCAGTTGGTCATGACGACGTCACGGCGCTCCCAGGCCACCTCGTCGTACGGATGCACGCCGGGGGTGGTGTGGATGCGCTCGATACGCAGGCCCTTGCTCGCCGACTTGGCTCCCTTGGTGCGGGAACCACGTGCCGGGCCGCTCGCCGTCTCTGTCATGCCGCCTCCCATATACGGGCAAAACACACTTTGGCACCCAGATAGTCCCAGGGCACCGTCTTCTGTACGTCGTTCTGTACTGCTGCCACAGGGACCACAGGGGTCGCCCGGGGCACGTCTGCCGGGCCGCACGGCGGCCGGACGCCGGGCCGTCGAACGGCCCGGTCCGCCGATCAGTCGGCGGCGGTGGCGGGAACGGGGACCTCAGGGGTCACACCGGTCCCGCGGTTCTCAGCGGAAGGCCGCACGCGGAGCTCCGCGATGGCGGCCTCGAAGTCTTCGAGGCTGTCGAAAGCCTTGTACACGGACGCGAAGCGCAGGTACGCGACGAGGTCGAGCTCCTGCAGGGGGCCGAGGATGGCCAGGCCCACGTCGTGGGTGGTCAGCTCGGCGCTTCCGGTGGCGCGCACCGCCTCCTCGACCCGCTGGCCGAGCTTGGCGAGGGCGTCCTCGGTGACCGGTCGCCCCTGGCACGCCTTGCGGACGCCGGAGATGACCTTGGTACGGCTGAAGGGCTCGGTGACGCCGGAGCGCTTCACCACCATGAGCGAGCACGTCTCCACCGTCGTGAAACGACGGGAGCAGTCGGGGCACTGGCGGCGGCGTCGGATGGACGTCCCGTCGTCGGTGGTGCGACTGTCGACGACACGGCTGTCGGGGTGCCTGCAGAAGGGGCAGTGCATGGGTTCCGACCCTCCTCACGGCACGACTGACGAGCCTCGCCGGCCCGTCAAGGCCCTTCGAAGCGACCACCAGCATAGGCGATACGGGCACCCCCGGCAGACCGGGGACCACTACCCCTGGGTGGTCGATGCCATCCAACCACTAGATCTTGGGTTGGGGACACCAACAGCCCCTCCGCGTGTCGCGGCCCGGGCGCTCCCGCGGATCCGCGCCTCCTGGTGCGACACTGGGACGGTGCACCGGTTGCTCGCGACCCAGCGGCGAAGGCTACCGTAACGACCGATTTGGGACGGCGGAGTGAGCGGGCTCATACACCCCCGCACATACGCGCGTAAGGCAATCTGCGAATTTTCACTCGAACGTGTGTTTGGCGCAACCTTTCGAAAGCCACTACCGTTGTGCCAGCCAGGGAGACCATTCGAGAGGGGCCGACGACGTGACCACCACCGCAGACAGTGCCACCATCACCGCCCAGGACCGCTCCCAGGGCCGACTCGAGCCGGTGCACGCCATGAATGACGCAAGCATGAACGGCGAGGAGCCCGGGCGACCCGCCCGCGCCCTCCCCGGGCGACCTCCAGGCATCCGCGCCGACAGCTCCGGACTCACGGACCGGCAGCGCAGGGTCATCGAAGTCATCCGCGACTCGGTCCAGCGGCGCGGCTACCCGCCGTCGATGCGGGAGATCGGGCAGGCGGTCGGCCTCTCCAGCACCTCCTCGGTCGCGCACCAGCTCATGGCACTCGAGCGCAAGGGCTTCCTCCGCCGCGACCCGCACCGGCCCCGTGCCTACGAGGTCCGTGGCTCCGACCAGCCGAGCACCCAGCCCACGGACACCACCGGCAAGCCGGCCGCGTCGTACGTCCCGCTGGTCGGCCGGATCGCGGCCGGTGGCCCCATCCTGGCCGAGGAGTCCGTCGAGGACGTCTTCCCCCTCCCCCGCCAGCTGGTCGGCGACGGCGAGCTGTTCGTCCTGAAGGTCGTCGGCGACTCGATGATCGAGGCCGCCATCTGTGACGGCGACTGGGTCACCGTCCGCCGTCAGCCCGTCGCGGAGAACGGCGACATCGTCGCCGCGATGCTCGACGGCGAGGCCACCGTCAAGCGCTTCAAGCGCGAGGACGGCCACGTCTGGCTGCTCCCGCACAACGCTGCGTACCAGCCCATCCCCGGCGACGAGGCCACCATCCTCGGCAAGGTCGTGGCGGTGCTCCGGCGGGTGTGACCCTCCCCGCCGGCTCTGACCGGGCCCCGGGACCCACTGCGCCGGTCCCGGGGCCCTGCCATGTCCGGAGCCGGCCCCGTCAGACGTCGGCCGTCTTCGAGGCGGCGTCGATCGCCGCGAGCGACTTCCGCACCTGGTTGCGGTCCGTCGTGTACCAGAAGTCGGGCAGCGAAGCCTTCAGATAGCTGCCGTAGCGGGCGGTGGCCAGCCGGGGATCGAGGACCGCGACCACGCCCCGGTCACCGGTCGCGCGCACCAGCCGGCCCGCGCCCTGGGCCATCAGCAGGGCCGCGTGCGTCGCGGCGACCGCCATGAAGCCGTTGCCGCCGGCCTCCTCGACGGCCTTCTGCCGCGCGCTCATCAGCGGGTCGTCCGGCCGCGGGAACGGGATCTTGTCCATGACGACCA
Organism: Streptomyces sp. NPDC055815; assembly: GCF_053616475.1. Taxonomy (NCBI): domain Bacteria; kingdom Bacillati; phylum Actinomycetota; class Actinomycetes; order Kitasatosporales; family Streptomycetaceae; genus Streptomyces; species Streptomyces sp. NPDC055815. The sequence continues at coordinate 27,090 of NZ_JBSHDU010000064.1, forward strand.
GCTGACAGCTGGGCCCCGGCACGTCCACGCCCTGCCAGAGCGAGAGCGTGCCGAAGAGACAGGTCTTTGGGTCGGCCGCGAAGTTCTTGATCAGCTCGCCCAGCGTGTCCTCGCCCTGGAGCAGGATCGGCAGCTCCGGGATCCGGACCCGCAGCTCCTCCGCCGCCTGCTGCGCGGCGCGCATGGAGGAGAAGAGACCGAGGGTCCGCCCGCCGGCCGCCTGCATCAGTTCGGTGAGCTCGTCGAGCATGTCGCCCCGCTGCCCGTCGCGCGCGGGCTTCGAGAGGTGCTTGGCGACGTACAGGATGCCCTGCTTCGGGTAGTCGAACGGGGAGCCGACGTCGATGCCCTTCCAGACCGGCAGGTCGTCGCCCGTGGTGCCCTCGGGGGCCAGTCCGAGCGAGGCCCCGACCCCGTTGAAGTCGCCGCCGAGCTTGAGCGTGGCCGAGGCGAGCACCACGGACCGCTCCGTGAAGAGCTTCTCCCGCAGCAGGCCCGAGACGGTCAGCGGCGCGACCCGCAGCGAGGCCCCGAACCGGTCGTGACGCTCGTACCAGACGACGTCGTACTCGGAACCGTGGGTGATCCGCTCCGCCACGCCGTGCACGGTCTCCACCGAGGCCATCGCCTGCTTGCGCACCGCGTCCTCGTCCTGCACGGCCCGGTCCCGTGTGTTGCCCAGGGCGGTGATCACGTTGCGGGCCGCGTCCCGGAGCGCCATCAACGCGTACGCCAGGTCCTCCGGGATCTCCTCCAGGCGACCCGGCAAGGCCAGCTCCATGACCCGCTCGAAACCCTCCGCGGCGGTCTGCAGCTGGTCGGCCGTCTTCTCGTCCACGAGCTTCGCGGCCCGGCGCACGGCGCGGTTGACCTGGCCCGGCGTGAGCTCGCCGGTGGCGACGCCCGTGACCCGGGAGACCAGCTCATGGGCCTCGTCGACGATCAGCACCTCGTGCTGCGGGAGCACCGGGGCGCCCTCGATGGCGTCGATGGCGAGGAGGGCGTGGTTGGTGACGACGACGTCCGCGAGCTTGGCGCGCTCGCGTGCGGCCTCGGCGAAGCACTCCGGCCCGTACGCGCACTTGCTCGCGCCGAGGCACTCCCGGGAGGAGACCGAGACCTGGGCCCAGGCCTTGTCGGAGACGCCCGGCGTCAGGTCGTCCCGGTCGCCGGTCTCCGTCTCGTCCGACCAGTCCCGCAGCCGCAGCAGGTCCTGGCCCAGCTTGCTGGTGGGCGCGGCCGCCTCGAAGGGGTCGAAGAGGCCGTCCTCCTCGTCCTGCGGGACGCCTTCGTGGAGCCGGTGCAGACAGAGGTAGTTCGACCGGCCCTTGAGCATGGCGAACTGCGGGCGGCGGCGCAGCTGCGGATGCAGCGCGTCGACCGTCCGGGGAAGGTCGCGCTCGACGAGCTGACGCTGGAGCGCCAGGGTGGCCGTGGCCACCACCACCCGCTCGCCCTGGGCGAGCGCCGGCACGAGATAGCCGAGCGACTTGCCCGTGCCGGTGCCGGCCTGGACGAGGAGGTGGGAGTTGTCGTCGATGGCCTCGGCCACGGCCTCGGCCATGGCGACCTGGCCGGGCCGCTCCGTGCCGCCGACGGCGGAGACGGCGGCGTGGAGGAGGTCGGGGAGGGATGGCTTCGTCATAGCCCTTCCACCCTACGGGGCGGCACTGACAGCCGGGGCACGCGTGCGCCTCACGCGAGCGGGTTGGGGACGGTGCCGTGGACGGCCGCGTGCGGGCGCTGGGGCCGGTCCCGGTAGCCGTCCAGGTGCAGACGGTTGCGGTTGAGACAGAGCCGCTCGATGCGCGGGGCCAGGAGGTCGAAGAGTTCGAACCTTTCCTTCAGCTCGGGGAAGCGGGCCTGGTGTCGCAGGATCTCCGCCCGGACGAGGCCCCAGAAGTCCTGCTCGGGCACTCCGAGTTGGTCCTCGCAGAGCGGAGCCAGGTAGCGGAAGACGCCGACGAAGAGCCCCGAATGGATGAACTGGATCAGGAAGTCGGGTTCCTCGGTGAGGAGGACGGCGCGGACGTCGTCGGGGAGCGAGTCGTGCTCGGGCAGCGGCTGTGCGCTGATGTTGACGTCGTCGACGAAGTCCTTGATCGCGAGGCGGACGGGGACGTCCTCGCCGTCGTAGACGACGATCGCGTTCTCTCCGTGCGGGGAGAAGACGGTGCCGTAGCGGTAGAGGAAGTGCAGCAGCGGGGGCAGCAGGGCGGCGAAGAGGCGCTGGAGCCAGACGGCGGGGGCGAGCCCGGAGCGCTCGACGAGTTCGGCGACGAACGCCCGGCCCTCGGGGTCGGTGTGGAGGAGGGAGGCGAGCGTGCGGGCCCGCTCGCCCGGGGGCAGCCTCAGGGGTTCGCGCCAGATCGCGCCGAGGAGTTCCTTGTACTGGTACGGGACTTCGGGCAGCCGGTCGTACAGCGGGTGCTCGACGGTGACGGAGGCGACCTCGCCGAGGAGGATCACCCCGCATTCGTCCCGCAGGAAGGGGTCGTCCTCGCGCAGGCCGTGGACCCAGGCGGTGACGGCGGGCGCGGCGAGGGTCCGCTCGGTGGGCAGTCCGCGCCAGACGAGGGTGTTGAGCACCGACAGCGGCAGTTTCACGGTGTGCCGGTCGGGGCGGCTGGTGTTGAGGAAGGTACGGACGGACTGCTGCGGCAGCCGGAGGTCGCCGTCGGCGGGGAGGGGGACGACGGCGCCGGTGGCGATGGCCGGGGCGTAGAGCGGCAGCAGGATCTCGTCCCACTGCCAGGGGTGGACGGGCAGCAGGAGGTAGCCGTCGGGTTCGTGGCCGCGGGCGGTCAGCGCGGCGCGGAAGGCGGCGTGCACCTCGGGGTCGAGTTCCCGGGCGTAGAGCCGGTCGGGGGTGTCGAGGCCGGAGACGCCGCGGTAGGCGGCGAGGCGGTTGCTGACGGCGATCCACGGCAGTCGGGTCGCGCGGCGGGCTTCGGGGGCCCAGTGGGCGGCGTCGGTGGCGGAGAAGCCGATGCGGCCCTTGTTGAGGACGAGCCAGGGGTGGCCGGTCTGGTGGCCTTCGAGTTCCGCGTAGGAGAGTTCGGCGAGCTCGGCGGCGGTGAGGGCCGTGTGGTCGAGGCGGGCGTCGGCGGCCAGGGTGGCGGAGAGCTCACGGATCAGATGGCCGAGGGTGGCGCCGTCGAGCCGGAGGAGGAGGCGCGCGCGGACCAGGAAGTCGAAGGGGTCGGTGAGGGGCAGGCCTTCGTGGGTGACGGAGCCGGCGGTGACGTGCCAGCTGCCGTAGGCGCCGCGGCGGGCACGGAAGGTGAGCGTGGTGCCGTCGTCGAGGCGCAGTGCGTGGCGGTCGGGTTCGCCGTCGTCCATGGGCACGGGTTCGAGGATCTCCTCGTAGGAGAACTCGGAGAGGGCCTTGGCGAGGAGGCGGGAGCAGGCCCGTGTCCATGCGGCGGCGTTCAGCTCGGGGGGTGCGAGCAGCTCGGGCGCGGGTCCGTCGGTGGGAGCCGGGCCGGCCGGGCTGGGTGGTGCGGAGTCGTGGGGTGCAGGGGACGTCGACACGAGGACTCCTCGGGGTGGGAACCGCTGTGGGTCGAGCGGTGTATGTAAGGCAGAGGGGTGTTCACAGAACGTGGCGAAGGGCCCGGTCACGGATCATGAGCGCGGCTCTTTTGTCGGGGAGGTCGACTTCCGCCGCGTAGCGGAAGCCGCCGGTGAGGAAAGCGGAGACGGAGGGGGTGTTGCGGATGTCGGGTTCGGCGACGACCCGGGTGCAGCGGGGACGGTGGTCGAGGACGAGATCGGCGACGGCGCGGAGGAGCGTGGTGCCGACGCCGCGGCCCCGGTCGGTGGCGCCTCCGATCAGCAGGTGGATACCGGTGTCGTGGGGAATCGCCGGGTAGTGCCGGGCGAGCGGGTCGAGATCGGCGCGGTAGATCTCGAAGTAGCTCATGGGGGTGCCGTCGAGGACGCCGAGGCAGGGGACGCTCCGGCCGTCGCCCTCGAGTTGGGCGCGGACGTGCTCGGCGGTGACGGTGTCGGGTCCGGCGAGTTCCCAGAAGGCGGCGACGGCGGGGTCGTTCATCCATCGGGTGAGGAGCGGCAGATCGCGTTCGAGCCGCACGGGTACGAGCCGGAAGGAGCCCACCGGGGTGTCGGCGGGGCTCCAGCCGGCGACGGAGTCCAGCAGGTCGCCGTCGAGGAGGGCGACGAGGTCGTCGACCCTCAGGTCCAGGGTGTCCTCCCCCGGCGGGTCGACCGGTGGGTGGGTGGGTGACACGGTGTCGCTCTCCTCTCGGCGGTGTGGTCGGGGGCGGCGTGAGGCGCCGCCGGGGTGGTTCAGCTACGGAGGGGGTTGGTGACGGTGACGTAGACGGACTGGGTGTCGACGGGCCCGACGAGCTCGTCCAGGCCGTGGAGGCGGGTGAGGAGATTGGCCTTGCTGCGCAGGGTGGCGGCTTCCAGGAGCCGGTGCGGAAGGGGTGAGCCGAGGCTGGTGGCGGAGATGAGGAAGCTGCGGAAGGCGGCGAGCAGGACGCGTTCGTCGGCGAGGTGCTGGGCGCCGAAGGCGCCGATCAGACCGAGGACGTTGTTGATGCCGAGGTAGTAGGCGAAGCGCTCGTCGGTGACCTGGTCGGAGACGAAGGTGTCGCTGTCGGCGCCGATGCCGGGGAGGCGGCTCTCCAGCTCGCCCCGGTGGGACTCGCGGAAGTAGTAGCCCTGGTTGTCGCGGTAGCGGCCGCCGACCGGCCAGCCCTCCGGGTCCAGGAGCACCAGGGTGTTCTGCTGGTGGGCCTCCAGGGCGATGCCGGCGTGGCCGTCGAGCCAGAGGACGGGGCGGACGACCTGGTCGAGGTAGCGGAGGAACCACTCGGCGGCGACGGCGGTCGTGGGGCGGCCGGTGCGGGCGGAGAGCCGTCCGATGAGATCGGCGAGCCGGGAGCGCATGGTGGTGGCTCCGGGCCAGGGGCGGGGCGCCGTGAGGGAGGCGATGCAGACGGCGTCGTCGCCGGGGCCGAAGGGGTTGTGGCGGATCATCACGTCGAGGCCGGGGACGGGGGTGCCGTCGAGGGCGTCGACGGCGAGCCAGGCCGGGTCGCGGACGATGTCGAAGGCCGGGTGGGCCGCCTGCCACTCGTCGACGAGCCCGGTGCGGAGCAGTCGGTGGACCTCGACGCCGCGGTGGAGTTCCTTGCGGAGGTTCTCGCGGCGGGAGTTGGTGATGCGCAGACCGAGGGAGAGCTTGAGCATGGCCCGGGCTCCGGGGCGGTGCACGGTACGGACGGAGGAGGTGGGGTGCCAGGGGCTGCCGTGGAGGCCGAGGTCGTGCAGGAGGCCGGCGTCGAGGAGGGTCCGGACGTCGGGGCGGTGCAGGAGTTCGCGGGCCTGCCAGGGGTGCAGGGGCAGCGGTGCGGTGCCGGTGGGGAGGGCGAGTCCTTCGGCGAGGCCGGAGGCGAGTTGTTCGGCGGTGACGGGCCGGCCCTGTTCGGTCCAGGCGGAGTCGGTGGCCAGGAGGGTGCGGTCGACGGCGATCCAGTGGAGGGGGAAGGAGCCGTGGAGTTCGGGTGAGTAGAGCCGGCCTTCGGCCTCGGAGAGTCCTTCGCGGCTCTTGGGGGTGGGGTGGAGCGGGTGGCCGAGCAGCAGGGACTGTTCGGCGGCGAGGAAGAGGTCGGCGTCCGGGTGCGGCTCGGGGCGGCGGCGGCGCTCGGTGAGGAAGTCGGCGGTGCGGCGAGTGGAGTCGGCGACGCGGCCGACGAGGTCGGTGCCCTCGGAGCGGCCGGTCTCGCGGCTCAGCAGGGCGGCCACCGTGACGGCGTCGGTGGCCGGCGCCGAGGCCGGGAGTCCTTCGAAGGCGGGGGCGCCGAAGCGGTGCCAGCCGGTGGGCGACCAGTAGCGGACGGGGACGAGGAGGGCGGTGCCGCTGGCGTCGAGGGGGATGCGCAGGGTGGTGGATGCGGGGGCGGGGAGGTTCTTCTCCCTGACCCAGCAGCGGAGGAGGTTCTCGACGGCGGCGGCGTCGGCGGCGCGCTGGGGGTCGGGGTCGTCCAGCGGGTCGGGGCCGGCGGCCGGGCGGCGGCTCGGGGGCTCGTACGGTCCGGTGTGCTGGCGCGGAACGGTGGGTTCCTCGGCGCCGAACGGATCCACACCGGGCTCCTCGGACCTGAACGTGTCCGGGAGGAGCGCCTGCATGGTCCGGCCCTCGGGGTGGAGGGACGCGGAGTGGACGGGCGTGGAGTGGAGGGGGGTGGAGTGGAAGGGGGCGGGGTTGAGGGGCCCGGAGTGGAGGGGGGTGGGGTTGAGGGGCGCGGGGTGGAGGGGGGCGCGGTGAGGGGGCTCCGGGGGGAGGGGGGCGGGGGTGCGGGGTGGCTCAGTGGTGGGGGGCGGGGTGGTGGGGGTGGCGTTCACGGGGGCTTCCTTGGGGGTGGGGGCCGGGGCGGTCCGGGGTCAGTGGGACGGGCCGGAGGCGTTCCGGGGGGCCGTGGCCCGGGGGGAGGCGGGCGGGTGGGGGGTGTGGGCCCGTTCGGCCGCGGCGAGGGCGTCGGCGAAGCGGTCCAGGACGGCGTTGGCCTGCTCGTCGGTGAGGGTGAGCGGGGGCAGGAGCCGGACCACCGCGGAGTGGCGGCCGCCGAGTTCGACGATGAGTCCGCGGGCGAGGCACTCCTGCTGGACGGCGAGGGCCAGGGCGGGGGCCGGGGGCGGGACGGGGTCGTCCGGGCCGGCCGCTTCGGGATCGACGAGTTCGACGCCGATCATCAGGCCTCGGCCGCGGACGTCGCCGACGCAGGGGTGGGCGGTGGCGAGGCCCTGGAGGCGGCCGAGGATACGGGCGCCGAGGGTGCCGGCCCGTTCGGCGAGCTCGTTCTCGCGGACGTACGCGAGGGTGGCCGCGCCGGCGGCCATGGCGAGCTGGTTGCCGCGGAAGGTGCCGGCGTGGGCGCCGGGTTCCCAGGCGTCGAGCTCCGACCGGTAGACGATGACCGCGAGCGGGAGGGAGCCGCCGATGGCCTTGGAGAGGACCATCACGTCGGGCACGACGCCGCTGTGCTCGACGGCCCAGAAGGTGCCGGTGCGGCCGACGCCGGTCTGGACCTCGTCGACGATGAGGGGGACGGAGCGGTCGGCCGTGACGCGGCGCATCCGGCGCATCCAGTCGTCGGGGGCGGGGATGACGCCGCCCTCGCCCTGGACGGCCTCGACGATCATTCCGGCGGGGGTGGTGACGCCGCTCTTGGGGTCGTCGAGGAGGTTCTCGGTCCAGCGGGCGGCGAGTTCGGCGCCGCGTTCGCCGCCGACGCCGAAGGGGCAGCGGTACTGCTGCGGGTAGGGCAGCCGGGTCACGCGGACGTCGGTCGCGCCTCCCGAGGCGTCGAGGGCTCCGGCCGTCATGCCGTGGTAGGCGCCGGTGAAGGCGAGGAGGCCGCTGCGGCCGGTGGCCGTCCGGACGAGTTTGAGCGCCGCCTCGACCGCGTCCGTACCGGCCGGTCCGCAGAACTGGATGCGGGCGTCGTCGGCGAGTTCGCCGGGGAGGGTGGCGAACAGTTCGGAGGTGAAGGCGTCCTTGACGGGGGTGGCGAGGTCGAGGACGTGGAGGGGGGCGCCGGAGTCGAGGACCTTCCTGATGGCTTCCAGGACCACGGGGTGGTTGTGGCCGAGGGCGAGTGTCCCGGCGCCGGACAGGCAGTCCAGATAGCGGCGGCCGTCGGCGCCCTCGATGGTCAGCCCGCGGGCCCGTACGGGGACGATCGGCAGGGAGCGGGCGTAGGTGCGGGCGGCGGACTCGCGCTGGGACTGGCGGCGCAGGATGCCCTCGTACTCGCCCCCGCGCTCCGTCCGGCCCCGGTCCGTCTGATCCCGATCCGGCCGGTCCCGGTCCGAGCGGTCCCCGTCCGAGCGGTCCCGGTCTGGCCGGTCCCGCTCCGGCCGGTCCCGGTCCGTCGGGCGGGGCTGGGTGTGGGCGGCCGGTGGGACGGCCGGAGCTGATTCGGTCACGGCCACGGCTGGGTGTCCTCCCGCTGTAACAGTTGCGTTGCACATCGGGGCGTCGCGAAGCCGGCCGCAAGGGCCGCCCTGAACGCCACCGTTGTGTCCCCCGTACGTACCAACGACGGGAACTGCCGGGGATCACGGGCCGGGAGGCAGGAAGTTGGCGTGTCCCGGATCACGGCACGGCAACGGCTGAACGGTGCCCGGAACCGTGGACGGGGCGCGTACCGTCCCCTCCGGCACCGGCATAGTGGGGGCCGTCGGTCGCACCCGCGAGGGTCCGGCCGGTCTTCGCCCATGCACCATGCACAAGTTGACGTAGTCCCAGGGGGATCACGAGATGCGATCGATTCGTCCGCTGCTGATGGCGGCTTCCGCCGTCGCGGCGCTGACGCTCACCGTCACGGCCTGCGGTCCGAGCGAGGAGAACGCGGGAGGCGACAAGCCCGTCGCGCCCGCGAGCCTGGACCCGGACAAGCTCAAGATTCCGGAGGACCTGAAGGACCGCCTGAAGGAACACGGGATCGACCTCGACAAGTGGCGGAACGGCGAGTGGAAGAACTGGGACCGCGACAAGTGGCTGCGTGAGGCCAAGGACTTCGTCAACCCGATCATCGAGGACCTCTGGGACCCGGACCGGATGCGCGAGGCCGAGCGCCCCGACAAGCCGGTCGAGGAGGAGGACATCTCGGGCGACAAGGGTGTCACCGACCCGACGCCCGACCCGGTGAAGGCGAAGGCCGTGGCGGCGAAGTACCACGACAACGCCCCCGAGTCCGGCAAGGTCTTCTTCGACGGCCCCGAGGGCTCGATGGTCTGCTCGGCGACGGTCGTGAAGGACCCCGCGCACCCGGGCAAATCCAACCTGGTCTGGACGGCCGGCCACTGCGTGCACAAGGGCAAGGAGGGCGGCTGGTACCGCAACATCGCCTTCGTCCCCTCGTACAACGACGCGGCGATGGAGACCTCCGCGCTGGAGAAGGCGACGCGGGAGCAGATCGCCCCGTACGGCGTGTGGTGGGCGGACTGGGTCAAGACCTCCGACCAGTGGATCGCCGAGGGCGCGTCCACCGGTGGCGCCGGTGCTCCGTACGACTTCGCGGTCATCAAGGTGACCCCGGAGAAGGGCTCTTCGGGCAAGTCCCTGGAGGAGACGGTCGGTTCGGCGCTGCCGGTGGAGTTCAACGCCCCCGCGGTGCCGAAGATCGCGAGCCTGACGGCGACCGGTTACCCGGCGGCGCCGCCGTTCGACGGCCAGAAGGCGTTCCAGTGCCAGGACAAGCCGGGCCGGCTGTCCCTGAAGGCCGAACAGCCGACGATGTACCGGATCGGCTGCACGATGACCGGTGGTTCCTCCGGTGGCGGCTGGGTCGCCAAGGGCCATGACGGCAAGCCTGCGCTGGTGTCGAACACCTCGATCGGCCCGTCGACGGCCGGTTGGCTCGCGGGTCCGCGCTTCGGTCCCGAGGCGAAGGCCATCTTCGAAGAGGTCAGCAAGAAGTACGCCGGCCAGTAGGCGCGGCATCGTACGGAGGCGGGACCGCGGGGTCCCGCCTCCACCCTTGTCCGGCGCGACCGGCATACTGTGCACCGCTCATGACACGTCCATGGCAATACCAACGGGGAATACATTCATGCGTTCCGTACGACTCCTACCCGCCGCCCTCGGTCTGGTCACCGCGCTCACGCTGACCGCCACGGCCTGCGGCCCCACCGAGACCCCGGCCGACGGCAAGCCGTCCGCCGGAGCGAGTAGTTCCGCGCCCGCCGCCGACGGCGGTGACGCCGGCTCCGACCTCACCAAGGACCTCGCCGACAAGCTCAAGAAGCACGGCGTCGACCTGGACAAGTGGAAGGACGGCGAGTGGAAGAACTGGGACCAGGACAAGTGGCTCCGTGAGGCCGAGGACTTCGTCAACCCGGTCATCGACGGACTCTGGGACCCGGCGCGCATGCAGTCGGCGAAGAGCCCGGACCAGACGATCACCGCGCAGGCCGGCAGCGGCGGCACCGACCCGACGCCCCGGCCCGTGAAGGCCCAGCGCGAGAAGACGCCGTACCACCGCAACGCGGCCCCGGTCGGCAAGATCTTCTTCGACTCGCCCGAGGGCTCCATGGTCTGCTCCGGCACGATCGTGAAGGACCCGCGCCGGCCCGGGAAGTCCAACCTGGTCTGGACGGCCGGCCACTGCGTCCACGCGGGCAAGAAGGGCGGCTGGTACCGCAACATCACCTTCGTCCCGGCCTTCAACGACCTGGGCAAGTCCCCCGCCGCGCTGCAGAACGCGCAGCCGCACGAGGTGTACCCGTACGGCCAGTTCTGGGCCGACTGGGCCGTGACCTCGGGCGAGTGGATCAACGCGGGCGGCACCAACCAGGCCTGGCCGTACGACTACGCGGTGCTGCACGTGCAGCCGGAGCGCGGCGGCAAGTCCCTGGAGGAGACCGTCGGCGTCGCCCTGCCGGTCGACTTCTCCGCGCCGACGGCCGCGCAGGCCGGGACGATGGGCGCCTGGGGTTACCCGGCGGCGCCCCCGTACAACGGCATGATCATGCACAAGTGCCTCGACCGGCCCACCCGGCTCACCACGGCGCCGGCCACGCCGACGATGTACCGGATCGGCTGCACGATGACCGGTGGTTCCTCGGGCGGCGGCTGGTTCCGCGTGCTGCCGAACGGCAAGACGGCGCTGGTGTCGAACACCTCGATCGGCCCGGCCGGCGGCAACGGCTGGCTCGCCGGACCGCAGCTGGGTCAGGGCGCCAAGGCCGCCCACGACATGGTCAGCAAGAAGTTCGCCCGCTGACGCACCGAGCGACGCAGCAGGACAGCAGAAGGCGCCGGCTCCTCCCGCGGGGAGAAGCCGGCGCCTTCGCCGTTCGTCAGTGCGCGGCCGGTACGTACGGCGCGAGGAGCGCCGCCAGTTCCTCGTGCACCCGGGCCTTGAGCAGGGTGCCCTCCGGGGTGTGCTCCTCGGACTGCACCTCGCCCTCGGCGTGCACCCGCGAGACGAGACCGCCCTGCGTGTACGGCACGAGGACCTCCAGCTCTACCTCCGGGCGCGGCAGCTCGGAGTCGATGAGCGCGAGGAGCTCGTCGATGCCCTGGCCCGAACGGGCCGAGACCACGAGGGAGTGCTTCTCCATCCGCAGCAGGCGCTGGAGGACCAGCGGGTCCGCGGCGTCGGCCTTGTTGATGATGACGATCTCCGGCACGTTCACCGCGCCGACGTCGCGGAAGACCTCGCGCACGGCGGCGAGCTGCTCCTCCGGGGCGGGGTGCGAGCCGTCCACCACGTGCAGGATGAGGTCGGACTCGGCGACCTCCTCCATGGTGGAGCGGAACGCCTCGACCAGGTGGTGCGGCAGGTGCCGGACGAAGCCGACGGTGTCGGCCAGGGTGTAGATCCGGCCGGTGGGCGTCTCGGCCCGGCGGACGGTCGGGTCGAGGGTGGCGAACAGCGCGTTCTCCACCAGGACGCCCGCGCCCGTGAGCCGGTTGAGCAGGGAGGACTTGCCGGCGTTGGTGTATCCGGCGATGGCGACCGACGGCACCTTGTTACGGCGCCGCTCCTGCCGCTTGATGTCGCGGCCGGTCTTCATCTCGGCGATCTCCCGGCGCATCTTCGCCATCTTCTCGCGGATGCGGCGCCGGTCGGTCTCGATCTTGGTCTCACCGGGACCACGGGTGGCCATGCCGCCACCGCCGCCGCCGCCCATCTGACGGGAGAGCGACTGACCCCAGCCGCGCAGTCGCGGCAGCATGTACTGCATCTGCGCGAGCGCGACCTGCGCCTTGCCCTCTCGGGACTTGGCGTGCTGGGCGAAGATGTCGAGGATGAGGGCGGTCCGGTCGACCACCTTCACCTTGACGACGTCTTCGAGGGCGATGAGCTGGCCGGGGCTGAGCTCGCCGTCGCAGACGACGGTGTCGGCACCGGTCTCGAGCACGATGTCGCGCAGCTCGCGCGCCTTGCCCGAGCCGATGAAGGTGGCCGGGTCCGGCTTGTCGCGGCGCTGGATCACGCCGTCGAGGACGAGGGCGCCCGCCGTCTCGGCGAGGGCCGCGAGCTCCGCGAGGGAGTTCTCGGCGTCCCGCACCGTCCCGGAGGTCCAGACACCGACCAGCACGACGCGCTCCAGGCGCAGCTGGCGGTACTCGACCTCGGTGACGTCCTCGAGCTCGGTGGAGAGGCCCGCGACACGGCGCAGCGCCGCACGCTCGGAGCGGTCGAACTGCTCGCCGTCCCGCTCTCCGTCGATCTCGTGGCTCCAGGCGACGTCCTCTTCCATCAGGGCATCGGCCCGAAGGCTCTCGGTACGGCTCGTCTCCGCGAAGCTCTGGTCCTGGGAAGGGGAAGAAGAGGAGGTCATTGGGTCCTAACGTCGATGAGGAGATGTGTGTCTGTGCCGGTCACAACGCCTGCGGGCGCCGGAAGATTCCCGTCCGCGGCCGCGTCGCCGACCTGAAGATGGTGACACGGCCGCGCGGGGCCCGTCACCCGGGTTTCGGGGCGGTCCTCGGGGCCTCGACGGGGCGGCTGCGCCAGTCCGGGTGCCCGGGCATGGCGGGGGTCTTCGCCTCGTACAGCCAGGCGCGGAAGAAGGCGGTGAGGTCCCGGCCGGCGACCTCGCCGGCGAGGGCCGTGAAGTCGGCGGTGGTGGCGGTGCCGTCCCGGTGCTCGGCGACCCAGCGGCGCTCCAGGGTCCGGAAGGCTTCAGTGCCGATCTCCTGGCGGAGCGCGTAGAGGACGAGGGCGCTGCCGTCGTAGACGACGGGCCGGAAGAGGCTGATCTTGTGGCTGGGCGAGGGGGGCTCGGGGGCGGCCGGCGGTCCTCCGTCGGCGCGCCAGCCGTCGGAGGCGGCGTAGGCGGCCTTCATGCGCTTCTCCAGGGACTTGCCGGCGGTCTCCTCGGCGTACAGGGCCTCGTACCAGCTGGCGTGTCCCTCGTTGAGCCACAGGTCGGACCAGGTGCGGGGCGAGACGCTGTCGCCGAACCACTGGTGGGCCAGCTCGTGGACCATGACGGAGTCGACGTACCACTCGGGGTAGGCGGGCTCGGTGAAGAGGCCGCGTTCGAAGAGGGAGAGGGTCTGGGTCTCCAGCTCGAAGCCGGTGTCCGCGTCGGCGATCAGCACGCCGTACGTCTCGAAGGGGTACGGGCCGACCTGCTTCTCCATCCACTCCAGGTGGCCGGGGGTGCGGCGCAGCCAGGGCTCCATGAGCTGCCGGTCGGCGGTGGCGACGACGTCCCGTACGGGCAGCCCGTGGGGGCCCTCGCGGTGGACGACGGTGGAGCGGCCGATGGAGACCTGGGCGAGCTCCGTGGCCATGGGGTGGTGGACGCGGTACGTCCAGGTGGTGGTGGCGCCGTGGTCGACGCGGCCTTCGGGGAGCCCGTTGGCGACGACGGTGAGGTCGCTGGGGGCGGTGATGCGGAAGGTGAAGCGGGCCTTGTCCGCCGGGTGGTCGTTGGAGGGGAAGACCCGGTGGGCGGCGTCGGCCTGGTTGGCCATGGCGAGCCCGTCGCCGGTACGGACCCAGCCGCCGGTGTCGGCTGGGCCGGTGGGGTCGCTGGTGTGGGTGACGTCGATCTGGACCTCCTCCCCCGCGTCGATCGGGGCGACCGGGGTGACGACGAGGTCCTCGCCGCTGCTGCTGTACTCGGCGGGCAGGCCGTCGACGGTGACGGCGGAGACCTTGCCGTGGGTGAAGTCGAGGTTGAGCCGCTCCAGGTCCTCGGTGGCGCGCGCGTCGATGCGGGTGACGGCGGCGAGCGGCTTGGTGTTCACCCCCGGATAGGTGAGGTCGAGGGTGTACGCGAGGACGTCGTAGCCGGGGTTGCCGAGGTGCGGGAAGAGCGGGTCCCCGATGCCGAGCGGGGCGGGGGCGGGCAGCGCGGCGGCGACGAGCCCGGCGGAGGCGGCGACCAGGACGGCGGAGCGGAGCCATCGCGCGCGGGGCAGGGGGGTTCGGACGAGCGGCATGGGCCAGGGCCTTTCCGGAGGAATGGCCCTACGGCTACCAGGGCGGCCGCCGCGCACCGGGACGACGCGCGCGCCGGCCACCCGAAGGGGGACACGGGAGGGGGCACCCGAAGCTGACGGCCGACCGGCGAACCCCGGGGCGGGTGGCCGGGGGGCCGTTGCCCGCGGGCAGTCACCCGAGGCCCGTCGTCCGCAGGCCGTCACCCGAGGTCCGTCCCCCGCAGGCCGTCGCCCGCAGGCCGTCACCCGAAGCCCGCCGCCCGAAGCCCGCCGCCCGCAGGCCGCCGCCCGCAGGCCGTCACCCGAAGCCCGTCACCTGTAGGCCCTCGCCCGAAGCCCGTCACCCGCAGGCCCTCGCCCGAGGCCGGGTCGCCCGAGGGCCCTCGTCCGCGGCCCCGGCGTCAGTTCAGCCCGCGTGAGTGGCGGGCCCGGCTGACGTCGTAGACGCCCGGTACGTCCCGCATGGCGCGCATGAGGGCGGCGAGGCCGGCCACGTCGGGGAGGTGGAGGGTGTACGTGTGGCGGACCCGCTGCTCGCTGGGCGGCTCGACGTTCGCCGAGACGACGGCGGCCCCGGAGGCGGCGATGGCCTCGGTGAGGTCGGCGAGCAGTCCGGGCCGGCCGAAGGACTCGGCGACGAGGGTGACCCTGCCCTGCGCGGTGTCGCCCCAGCGGACGGCGACGGGCTCGCGGCCGAGGTCGCGCATGGCGTCGGCGGCGGAGCAGCGGGCGCGGTGGACGGTGACCGAGCCGCCGCGGACCCGGAAGCCGGTGATCTCGTCGGGCGGTACGGGGGTGCAGCAGCCCGCCGGGCGTACGGCCACGGGCGGCTCGCCGTCCAGGTCGGCGTGGAGCTCGGCGCCGGAGCGGCGCTCGGCGGGGACGCTGAGCTGCGGCCGGGGGTCGCTGGGGGCGGCGGGCGGCGCGGTGTTCTCGGGGTGCGCCTGGAGCCAGCCGGTGATCGCGATGCGCGCGGCAGGGGTACGGGCGTGGTCGAGCCACTGCGGGGACGGCCCGGAGACGGTGTCCTGGGCGAGGAGCAGCTGGACGGTGTCGCCGTCGCCGAGGACGGTGCTCAGCGGGGCGAGGCGGCCGTTGACGCGGGCGCCGAGGCAGGCGTGGGCGGCCTCGCCGTGCTGGGCGTAGGCGGCGTCGACGCAGCTGGCGCCGACGGGCAGGCTGATGGTGCCGGGGGCGCTGCCGTCGGCGCGGAAGACGGTGATCTCGTCGTCCTCGGCGAGGTCGGCGCGGAGCGAGGTCCAGAAGGTGTCGGGGTCGGGGGCGGACTGCTGCCAGTCGAGGAGCCGGGAGAGCCAGCCGGGGCGGGTGGGGTCGACGCGTTCGCCGTCGTCGGGGCCCGGGAGGGGGCCGTCGGGCTCCTGGCCGACGTGGGGGTTGCCGAGGGCGACGACGCCGGCCTCGGCGACCTTGTGCATCCGGTGGGTGCGGATGAGGACTTCGGCGACGGCGCCGTCGGGGGCCGCGATCGCGGTGTGCAGGGACTGGTACAGGTTGAACTTGGGGGCCGCGATGAAGTCCTTGAACTCGGAGATCACCGGGGTGAAACAGGTGTGGAGCTCGCCGAGGACCCCGTAGCAGTCGGCGTCCTCGGCCACGAGGACGAGGAGGCGTCCGAAGTCGCAGCCGCGCAGCTCGCCGCGCTTGAGGCGGACGCGGTGGACGGAGACGAAGTGCCGGGGACGGACGAGGACTTCGGCGCCGATGCCGGCCTCGCGCAGGAGGGCGGTGACCTGGTCGGCGAAGGCGGCGAGCTCGCCGACGGCGCCGGGGTTGCCGGCGATGAGCGCCCGGGTGGTCTCGTACTCCTCGGGGTGGAGGATCGCGAAGACCAGGTCCTCCAGCTCGGTCTTGAGGGCCTGGACGCCGAGCCGCTCGGCGAGCGGGATGAGGACGTCGCGGGTGACCTTGGCGATCCGGGCCTGTTTCTCGGGGCGCATCACGCCGAGGGTGCGCATGTTGTGGAGGCGGTCGGCGAGCTTGATCGACATGACCCGGACGTCGCTGCCGGTGGCGACGAGCATCTTGCGGAAGGTCTCGGGCTCGGCGGCGGCCCCGTAGTCGATCTTCTCGACCTTGGTGACGCCGTCGACGAGATAGGCGACCTCGTCGCCGAACTCCTGGCGGACCTGATCGAGCGTCACCTCGGTGTCCTCGACGGTGTCGTGGAGGAGGGAGGCGGTCAGGGTGGTGGTCTCCGCGCCGAGCTCGGCGAGGATGAGGGTGACGGCGAGGGGGTGGGTGATGTAGGCCTCGCCGCTCTTGCGGAACTGGCCGCGGTGCGAGGACTCGGCGAGGACGTACGCCCGGCCGAGCACCGTCAGGTCGGCCTCGGGGTGGTGGGCGCGGTGGGCCTCCGCCACATGGCCGATGGCGTCGGGCAGCCGGTCACGGGGCGCCGGTCCTGCGGTGGCGCCGAGCAGGGCGGCGCGGCCGAGGCGGCGGAGGTCGATCCGGGCGCGTCCGCGTCTGCGGACGGCCACGTCGGTGGGGGCGGCCTCGGGGTTGGTGGCCTCTGCGCTCATGGGGCACCTCCGGCAACATGGACCGGCGGTGGGCGGGCCAGGCGTGCCCGGGGGGCCGGTGCTTGATGCTACCGACCCCACCACGCGGCGCAGTCACGCTCTCGCTCAGCGTGAATCGGATCACCCATTCGAGCGATAATTCAGTCGTTGACAGTTTCGATTCCGTCGCACGCGATCATGCCGTGAGCCAGGCGGGGTCGACGGTGCCCTCGGCGACGATGACCGCGGGGCCGGTCATGTCGATCCGGCCGTCGGGGTGCTCGGTGATGACCAGGGTCCCGCCGAGGACGTCGACGGTGTACGTGACGGGGGTGCCCGACTCGGCGGGGTCGACGCCGTCCCGGCGGGCGGTGGCGACGGCGACGGCGCAGGCGCCGGTGCCGCAGGAGCGGGTCTCGGCGGCGCCGCGCTCGTGGACCCGCATGGCGACGTGGCGGGGGCCGCGGTCGGCGACGAACTCGATGTTCACCCCGTCCGGGTAGACCGCGGCGGGCTCGTACGGCGGCTCGTCGTACAGGTTCCCCGCGTGGGCGAGGTCCTCGACGAAGGCGACCGCGTGCGGGTTGCCCATGTTCACGTTGCGCGCGGGCCAGCTGCGGCCGTCGACGGTGACGGTGACGCCGGCGTCGGGGAGCACGGCGCGGCCCATGGCGACGGTGACGGAGCCGTCCTTGTCCAGGTGGACGTACTTCACGCCGCCCCGGGTGGCGACGGCGACCTCGCCGGCGGTGACGTGCCCCGCGTGCTCCAGGTAGCGGGCGAAGACCCGCACGCCGTTCCCGCACATCTCGGCGACCGAGCCGTCGGCGTTGCGGTAGTCCATGAACCACTCGGCCTCGTCGGCCAGGTGGCGGGCGTCGGGGTGGGCGGCGCTGCGGACGACGTGCAGCAGCCCGTCGCCCCCGATGCCGGCGCGCCGGTCGCAGAGCCGCGCCACGACGGCGGGCGGCAGGTCGACGGCGTTCTCCGCGTCGGGGACGATCACGAAGTCGTTCTCGGTGCCGTGGCCCTTGAGGAAGGGGAGCGGCGAGGTCTGCGTGCTGGTCACGCGATCAACTGTACGGGTCGGGCCCGACACCCCGCCCACCCTGTCCACAGACCGGCCCCCGCCCCCAGGCGCGCTCCGGCCCCTCCGCCCCGGGCCCGACTCCGTGCGGGCCCGCGCCGGGCTCCATGAAGGCCGAGCGACTCCGCGCGGGGCGGGGGGGCCGTACGGGGCGAGCCGGGGCCGACTGCGTGCAGGGCCGGGGCCACCGGACCGGCGAGGGCTCAGCGCAGGGATGGGGCACGGGCCCCTGATTCAGCGCAGGCGGGCGACGCGCCAGACCGACAGGGCCACCAGGGCCGCGATCGTCGAGACGTAGAGGGCGAGGACGCGCCAGTTCGGGCGCTCGCCCGAGCCGCGGGGCGGGAGGCCGGGCCAGGTGTAGCCGACCTTGCGGGCGGCCATCATGCCCCAGCCCGCCGCGCAGGAGCTGATGAGGAGGCCGAGCATCGCGACCACCGCACCGCCGTCCCCCGAGCCGAAGGCCAGCGGGAACGCGAACATGAGCGAGCCGACGGCGGCCAGACCCACGATCGGGGCGAGCTGCCAGATCCGCAGCCGGCGCTGGGGGCGCAGCTCGACCTCGACCTCGTCGGCGTCGACCTCGACGGCCGTGCCCACGGCGTCGTCCGGTCCGTCCGGGGTCAGCCCCGAGGCCGTGCCGACGGGAGCGTCGTCCGTCGGATGGCCCGGGGTGTCCCCCGACGGATCCGCCGTCGGGTCACTCAGGGCCGCCTCGTGCTGTTCTCTGTCGCGAGGGCCGGCCTCCATCGCCACGCGCCCTCCCCACTCGGACTCCACTTGGTCGATCGATGCTCGATGATGGCACGCTCATGACCGCCGAAATGACGGGCAGTGCGTCCCGATGCCATCACGTGATCAGGCTGTAACCGCTCGTTCGACCAACGACAGCGCCTCCCGCGGGAGTTCCCCGCGGTGATCGGCCGCTCCGCTGAGCCAGTGCACCCGCGGGTCGCGGCGGAACCACGAGTCCTGGCGGCGTGCGAAGCGCTTCGTGGCCCGCACGGTCTCCGCGCGCGCCTCGTCCTCGGTGCACTCCCCCGCGAGCGCCGCGAGGACCTGCTGGTAGCCGAGGGCGCGGGCCGCCGTGCGCCCCTCGCGCAGCCCCTGCGCCTCCAGGGCGCGCACCTCGTCGACGAGACCGGCCTCCCACATCCGGTCCACGCGCGTGGTGATCCGTTCGTCCAGCTCGGGGCGGGCGACGTCGACGCCGATCTGGACGGTGTCGTAGACGGAGTCGTGGCCGGGCAGGTTGGCGGTGAAGGGCTTGCCGGTGATCTCGATCACCTCGAGCGCCCGGACGATGCGACGGCCGTTGCTGGGCAGGATCGCGCGGGCCGCCTCGGGGTCGGCCTCGGCCAGCCGGGCGTGCAGGACGCCGGAGCCGCGCTCCTCCAGCTCGGCCTCCAGACGGGCCCGGACGGCGGGGTCGGTGCCGGGGAACTCCAGGGCGTCGACGGCCCCCCGTACGTACAGTCCGGAACCGCCGACGAGGACCGGGGTGCGGCCCTCGGCGAGCAGCCGGTCGATCTCGGCGCGGGCGAGCCGCTGGTACTCGGCGACGCTGGCGGCCTCCGTGACGTCCCAGATGTCGAGGAGGTGGTGCGGGACGCCGCCGCGCTCCTCAAGCGTCAGCTTGGCGGTTCCGATGTCCATCCCCCGGTAGAGCTGCATCGAGTCGGCGTTGACGACCTCGCCGCCGAGCTGCTGCGCCAGGAATACACCCAGATCGGACTTTCCGGCTGCCGTGGGGCCGACGACGGCGATGACCCGCGGGGCGGGAGCTGCGCTTCTCACCGTCCCAGTCTCGCAAACCTCCCGCCCGGTCCCCGAACGAGCTACGTGACGGCCCCCCTCCGCCTTCGTTGCCTGTTGCGAGGTTCCGACCGTCGACCATCACGGAGCCCGCCCCGTCCGAGTACGCTATGGAGTGAATATGGGCGTTTTTGCAATGTTTCGCCGGAAGAAGCAGGACGTGGTCGAGGCCGCCTCCGATGCGGGGGCCGATGTCACGGCCGAGGCCGCGGCGGATCCCGCGGAGGACGTCGAGACGAAGGTCGACGCGGACGTCGACGCGGACGTCGAGACGGACGAGGTGACGGCCGGAACGGCGGCCGCCGAGGCCGTGGAGATCCCGAAGCAGCAGTCGGCCGAGGCCGCCGCCGACAACGACGCGGGCGAAGGCGCCCGACGGTAGGACACGGAACACGGGCCCCCGAGGTCCGCGGAGGGAAGGTGCCCCATGGGTCTCCTGGATTCGCTGAAGGCCAAGCTCGCCCCGGCCAAGGACAAGGTCGCCGACCTCGCGCAGCAGCACGGCGAGAAGATCGACCACGGTCTGGACAAGGCCGCGAAGCTGGTCGACGAGAAGACCAAGGGCAAGTACAGCGACAAGATCCAGTCCGGTACGGGCAAGGCGAAGGACGCCATCGACCGGATCGGTCACAAGGACGACGGCACGCCCGGGAGCGGTGGCGCGACGCCGCCGCCGGCCGCCTGACGACCGACGTCACCCGACAGTCCCTCCGCACGGCGGACGGCCGCGGAGCAGCGTGCTCCGCGGCCGTCCGCCGTTCGCGTGCCCGGCCTTCAGGACCAGGCGGCCACGAAGTACCCCACGCCGTACGGGGCGTCCTCGAAGAGCAGTCGGCCGTCGAGGCCCGCGCCCTCCGCCGCGCCCGCGAGGACCTGCCACGGGGCGCGGCCGGCCGCCTTCAGCTCTCCCGCGAGCCCGGCGTCCAGCGCGAGCAGCGCGGCCACGTCGGCCGTGCCGAGCGCCCTCGCCGCCTCCGCGTCGAAGCCGGCCGCGCGCTCGTCCAGGTAGCCGGGGGCCTTCACGGTCCGGCAGGCGCTGCCGTCGCCCATCACCAGGAGGGCGACGCGCTCGGCCGAGGCCGCGAGCTCGCGGCCGGTCGCCGCGCAGGCGTCCGGTGCCGTCGCCTCGGCCACGGCCAGGCCCTCGATCGGGGCGTCGGCCCAGGCGGCGCGGGTCAGGAGCCAGGCGGCGACGGCCAGGGAGGCGGGAAGGGAGGCCGTCGTGCCCTCGCCTTCGCCCAGGCGGACGGAGAGGTCGACGCCGAATCCGGCGAAGGAGCCCGTCGTGCCGGCCGGGTAGGCGCCGTGCGCGCCCGCTGCGGCGGGGCCGACGACGTACAGCCGGTCGGGGCGGGCGGCGGCGAGCAGCCCCACGGCGTCCGCGCAGGCCGTCCGCGCGGCGTCCAGCTCGGGGGCGGCGCCGGTCGCGATCTCGGGGAGGAGGAGGGGCGGGGAGGGGCAGACGGCTGCGGCGACAAGCATGATCCGCAGCCTACCTACTGCGCCGCCGTCCGTTGTGGGCATGCGTTCCGCCGGGGCGGAACGGGTGGGCACAACGGAACGGCGCCCTTGCCGGCGCCAGAGGCTCCCGAGCCTGAACCCGCAC
>NZ_JBSHDU010000065.1:0-47853 GCF_053616475.1 Streptomyces sp. NPDC055815
GACATCCCGGTCCTGTCGGGCAACGGCGTCGGCAACCACTGACGTTCCGCCTGAGCACGACGACGTTCACACGTCAGGGGCCGCCCTCCGGGGCGGCCCCTTTCGTCTTCCCCGTTCCCCCTGCTACCAGGTCGGCCAGACCGGGGTCGCCATCAGACGCTCCCACTCCCGGTCGGGCATCCCCGGCACCGCCCGCCCCGCCTGCACCCACTGGGTGACCAGTGCGGAATAGAGGGGGATGGGATTGCAGTCCGCCGGGGGCGGGTCGCTCACATATCGGCTCTTCGGAATGAAGGCCATCCGTTCCCATTTTCCGGGATCCGGCGCCATTTTCGCTCCTTCCGCTGCGATTCCCGCATCATTACACAGGCGCAGCAGGAGAGTGATTCGTCCTGT
This sequence comes from Streptomyces sp. NPDC055815, assembly GCF_053616475.1. Lineage (NCBI taxonomy): Bacteria > Bacillati > Actinomycetota > Actinomycetes > Kitasatosporales > Streptomycetaceae > Streptomyces > Streptomyces sp. NPDC055815. Next base: position 397 of record NZ_JBSHDU010000065.1, read on the forward strand.
TCATGTCGCGTCGCGTACCTGTGTGCGAGCGGGTCGAAATACGGTGCGGGCATGAAATTCCCGCGTCCACGGTCAGCCCGGCGTGCGCTGCTCGCCTCGGCCGCTCTCGCCGCCCTCGCCGCCCTCGCCCCCGGCGCCCTCGCCGTCGCCCCCACCGGTCTCCCCGCCCCCGAGAAGGGGCTGAACCTCCTGGTCGTCGGCGTCGACAGCCGCAAGGGGCTCACCGCGGAGGAGAAGGAGCGCTTCCACCTCGGCGGGAAGGAGTGCGACTGCACCGACGTGATGATGCTCGTGCACGTCTCGGCGGCGAACGACCGGGTCGACGTCGTGAGCATGCCGCGCGACTCCCTCGCCTCCTTCCCGGAGGGGCACCGCGACCGGCGCACCGGCAAGGTGCACGCCGCCCACCCGGCGAAGATCAACAACGCCTGGGCGGAGGGCGGTTCCGCATTCGCCGTGGAGACCGTCGAGTCCATGACCGGACTGCCCGTCCACCGCTACCTGGAGATCGACTTCCGGCGCTTCATGGACACCGTCGACCGCGTCGACGGCGGCGTCCCCATCTGTACGGAGCAGCCGCTCAAGGACCCGTCCACCGGCATCGACCTCCAGCCCGGGACCAAGCGGGTCGCGGGCGGCGAGGCGCTCCAGTACGTACGGTCCCGGAAGGCCGACGGTCAGATGGACTTCGGCCGCATCCGCAAGCAGCAGAAGTTCATCGTGAACACCCTGCGCCGGCTCCACGACGGGATCCTCGGCGACCCGGAGCTGCTCAGCGCCTTCGCGGCGACCCTGCGCGGGACGGCCGCGGCCGAGCGCGGGATCTCCACGGCGGAACTCCTGACGCTCGCCGCGCACCTGAAGGACCTGCCCCCGGAGCGCACGGAGTTCGCGACCGTGCCCATCCGGGGCTTCAACCCGGACATCGAGGGCGTCGGATCCACGGTCGGCTGGGACGAGGAAGGGGCCGCGGAGGTCTTCGGACGCCTCGCCCAGGACCGGCCGCTGCCCGCCGCCACCGCCGTCACGCCCAGCGCGATCCCGGCCGCCACGTACAAGCCGGACAAGGGGTCATCGCTCATCTGCCCGTAGTCCGTCCGATGGACTACCCGCAACCTCCGGTCCTCCGACCAGTTGATCAGCACGGCTCGGCACTCAGCGGGCCAGGATCCGAAAGGCCTGAACAATGAAGAAGCTCTTGGCGACGGCTGCTGTGGCCGCGTCCGTCCTCGGCGCGACGGCGGCGGGTGCCGGTCAGGCGCTCGCGATCGCCGACGACGGTGGCACCACCTCGCTGTCCGGCAACGGCGCGCACCAGGAGTTCGGCAACTCCACCACCCACGGCAACATGAGCCCGCAGTTCGCGCTCGTCCAGGGCTCCCTGAACAAGCCCTGCATCGGCCTGCCGGCCAAGGTCAACGCCGGTTCGATCCTCGGCGTCGTCCCGATCACCGTCCAGGACATCAACGTTCTGTCGTCCCCGCAGAACCAGCAGTGCACCGAGAACTCCACCCAGGCCAAGGGTGACGAGCCGCTGTCGCACATCCTCAGCGACATCCCGGTGCTCTCCGGCAACGGCGCCGGCAACAGCTGAGCGACGGCGCCAGGCCACGGCGCGGCCCCGCCGCCCCTCCTCGGAGGGGTCGCGGGGCCGTCCCCGTTCCGGGGTCAGAGCTTCCGGCGCAGCTCGGCCGGGTCGGTGACCGGCGCGTCGCAGGTGAAGTGACGGCACACGTACGCGGCGGGTGACCCGGCCACCAGCGGCCGGTCCTTCAGGAGCGGGAACTCCTCGCCGCCGGGGGCTCCGGTGGCGAGGACCGCTCCGGGAGTGGTCGCCGCCAGGGCCGTACGGCGCAGTTCCTGGAACGCCGGGTCGGCGGGGTCGCCGACGACGGCGATCTCGCGGGGCCCGTCGAGGAGGGCCTCGGCGACGGCCAGGCCCCAGCCGATGAAGCGGGGCGCGCGCGGGCCGAGGGCCTTGACCACGCCGAGGGCGCCCTCGGCGGCGGCGCGGTGGGCCTCGGAGCCGGTGTGCGCCGCGTACGAGAGGAGCGCTCCGGCGGCGGCGGTCCAGCCGGACGGGGCGGCGTTGTCCGTCGGGTCCTGGGGGCGCCGGATGAGGGCCTCGGCGTCGTGGGCCGTGTCGTAGAGCGCGCCTCCCTCGGCGGTGAAGCGGTCGAGGACGAGGTCCAGGAGGAAGCCGGCGAACTCCAGCCAGGTGCCCTCGCCGGTGACGGCGGCGAGGGCGAGGAAGCCCTCGGCGACGTCGGCGTAGTCCTCCAGGACGCCCGCGTTGGTGCCGGCCCGGCCGTCCTTGGAGGTCCGGGTGAGACGGGCGTTCTCGTCCATGTGGACGCGGACGAGGAGGTCGGCGGCCTCGGTCGCGCGCTCGATCAGGTCGGGGCGGTCGAAGAGGGCGCCCGTCTCGGCGAGGGCGGCGATCGCGAGGCCGTTCCAGGCGGCGACGACCTTGTCGTCACGGCCGGGGCGCTCGCGCTCCTCGCGGGCGGCGAGGAGCCGGGCCGCGATCGACGCGATCCGCTCGGCATCGGCCGGGCCCGCCTGCTGCGGGAGCTGGAGGACGGAGCTGCCGTGCTCGAAGGTGCCGTCCTCGGTGACGCCGTAGTGGGCGGCGGCGAGGGCGGCGTCCTCGGGCCCCAGGACGGCCGTCAGCTGCTCCGGCGTCCAGACGTAGTACGCGCCCTCGACGTGCTTGCCGGTGCCGTCGTCGCTGTCGGCGTCGAGCGCGGAGGCGAAGCCGCCCTCGGGGGTGCGGAGCTCACGGACCAGGAAGTCGGCGGTCTCCAGGGCGATCCTGCGGGCCAGGTCGCTGCCGGTGGCCTTCCACAGGTGGGCGTAGACGCGGCACAGCAGGGCGTTGTCGTACAGCATCTTCTCGAAGTGCGGGACGACCCAGGCGCGGTCCACGGCGTAGCGGGCGAAGCCGCCGCCGAGCTGGTCGTAGATGCCGCCGCGGGCCATCGCCTCGCAGGTGTCGGCGGCCATCTGGAGGGCGCCCTCGGAGCCCGTACGGGCGTGGTGGCGGAGCAGGAACTCCAGGGCCATCGACGGCGGGAACTTGGGGGCGCCGCCGAAGCCGCCGCGGGTCGCGTCGTACTCGCGGGTCAGCGCGAGGAGGGCGCCCGCGAGCTCCTCCTCGCCGGGGACGCCGTCGCCGCCGTAGGCCAGGGAGCGGCCCGCCAGGTCCTTCACGATCCGGTCCGCGACCTCGTCGACCTCGCCCCGGCGGTCGGCCCAGGCGGACCTCACGCCCTCCAGGACCTCCGGGAAGGACGGCATGCCGTGGCGGGGCTCGGGCGGGAAGTACGTACCGAAGTAGAAGGGCGCGGCGTCCGGGGTGAGGAAGACCGTCATCGGCCAGCCGCCCTGACCGGTCGCGGCCTGCACGGCCTCCATGTAGACGGCGTCGACGTCGGGGCGCTCCTCGCGGTCGACCTTGACGGGGACGAAGCCGTCGTTGACCAGTGCGGCGATGGTGTCGTCCTCGAAGGACTCGTGCGCCATGACGTGGCACCAGTGGCAGGAGCTGTACCCGACGCTGAGCAGCACGGGGACGTCGCGGCGCCGGGCCTCCTCGAAGGCCTCGGCCGACCACGGCCACCAGTCGACCGGGTTGTCGGCGTGCTGCAGGAGGTACGGGGAGGTCTCATGGGCCAGTCGGTTCGGCATGCCCCCATCCTGCCGCAGCGGTCTCCTCCTTTCTCCGCTCTCTCGCGCCGACGCGCGCGACGCAGGACACTGGGCCGGATTCGTCGGGCACGCGCGGAGGGGGAACGCAGATGCGGGAGAGTCACCGGGCCGAGGCCGAACGGCTGTTGGAACGGGCCGTGACGGAGGAGGTACGGGCCTCCGGCCTCGCCCCGGCCGCCGCGGAGGCGCTGCTCGCGCGGGGGCGGGCGGAGCTGGCCGGGATGGCGGCGGAGGAGTACGCGGCGTACGCGCGGGCGGTGGAGGGCGCGGGGCGTCCTGGACCTGTGCTCGGCGGGTCCGCCCTGGTGACGGGCGTCGCCGCGGCGGCGGCCTTCGGCGCGGACCTGGCGCTCGGTACGGCGGTGGGGACGGCGCTCGGCGCGGGCGCGGCGGTCGCCGCTGCCGGCGCGGCGGCGACGGTACTCCGCGCGACGGCGGGGCGCGGCGGGGCGGGTGGGGTGGAGCAGCTCCGGCTGGCGTGGCTCACGGCCCTGGAGACGCGGGGGATACGGGCGTTCCTGGAGCGGGAGCGCGGGGCGACGGCGGGGACTGCCGTGGAACGCGGGGCGGACGGGGGTCCGTCCGGGCGGTCCGACGAGGGCGCGGCCCTTGCTGGAGGCGGCGGGGCGGACGGGGGTCCGTCCGGGCGGTCCGACGCGGGCGCGGCCCTTGCTGGAGGCGGCGGAGCCCCCGAGGCGGGAAGCGCCCGGGTCGCGGCCGGAGCGGCGGCAGTCGGGGCACCGGGGACCGGAGCCCGGCGGGGCGGGGCCGGGGCCGGGGCTTCGGAAGCGGCGGACCGGGCGGGCGGGGCTTCGGACGGGGCGGTCGGGCGGGGCCGGGCCGAGGGCTGGGAAGCGGGTGCCGGAGCGGCGGAGGCCCGAGTGACCGGCGGCGGCGGGGGCGGAGGCCCCCGGGGCGAGGCCGGTGCGGGTAGGCGGGGCCTGCGCGGAGCGGACCGCAGCGCTGCCGCTCGGGCGCGGGCCGTGCTCGCGCGGTCCTTCGGGCATCTGCCCGATCCCGGTGGGGTGTTCGCCGGGCGGCGGGAAGAGCTGGCGTCCATCACCCGGTGGGTCCAGGCCGGGCGGGCCGCCGCCGTCACCCGGCCGACCGTGGTGCTGCTGCACGGCGCCCCCGGCTCCGGGCGTACCGCGCTCGCCGTGCGGGCCGCGCACGCGCTGCGCGACCAGTTCCGCGGGGCCTGCGTCGTCGACCTACGGGGCGCCGCGAGCGGCGAGCGGCCCGTGTCGACCCGGGAGGCGCTGCTGCACCTCCTCAACCGGCTCGGCGCCCCGCGCGACCGGCTGCTCTTCCGCGAGGGCGCCTCGGCCGAGCAACAGGTGCGGCGGCTCTCGGAGTTGTACCAGCGGCAGTTGAGTGGCGTGCCCGTGGTGCTGATCCTCGACGACGCCGCCGACGCCGGCCAGGTGCGGGCCCTGCTGCCCGAGCGCTCCGACAGTCTCGTACTCGTGACCTGCCGGGAGCCGCTGGACCTCGGCGAGGACGCACCGGCCGGAGTGCACGCGCTGCCCGTGGCCGCGCTCGACGCGGCGGGCACCGAGGAGCTGCTGCGGGCGGCGGCCGGCGCGCCCGACCCCGGTCCGTACGACGCCGAGGCCTTCGAGCGGATACGGGAGCTGTGCGGCGGCCTGCCGCTGGCGCTTCGGGTCGTGGGCTCCCTGCTCGGGCGCCGCTCCATGGACGAGGTCGGCCATGTGCTCGCCCGGCCGGGCTGGGGCGACGACCCCGTCGAACGCGCCCTGTCCGTACGGTACTTCCTCGACTTCGACGAGGACGCCCGGCAGCTGCTCCGGCGGCTCGCGCTGGCCGGGCGGGCCTCCCTCGGCGCCGCCGCGGCCGCCGCGCTGCTCGGCGGGGGCGGCGGGCCGGAGGCGGCCCGGCGGCTGCGGGAGCTCTCCGCGGCCGGGCTGCTCGACCACGTGCGCGGGGAGCGCTACCGGCTGCACGACGTGGTGCGCGGCTTCGCCTCCGTACGGCTCCTGGACGAGGAGGACACGGCCGAGATCGCGGCGGCGCAGGAACGGCTGATCCGGAACCACGCGGAGCTCGCCGACGCGGTGATCCGGATGGTCGACGGCAAGATGTCCACCCGGGCCGACCGGTTCGACGGGCACGGCTTCGGCTCCCTGGAGGCGGCGCTCGGCTGGCTCGACGAGGAGTCCAGCTTCATCACGGCGGCCCTGCGGCACGCGGAGGGCGTCGACCAGGAGACCGTCCTCGGGCTGCTCAGCGCGCTCTGCGACTACTGCCTGCTGCGTGGCGACCTGTACCGGCTCGGTGAGATCAACGAGCTGGCGGAGTCCGTCGGGCAGGGGCTGCTGACCCGTTCGGTGCGCTGGCGGACCGGCATCGCGGCCCGGCAGCTCGGCGAGCTCGACAAGGCGCACCAGACGCTGACCTCGGTCGTCTCCCTCTACCAGGAGGCCCACCAGGACGCCGGCGCCGCGCTCGCGCTCTGCTCGCTCGGGATCACCCTGCACCACCAGGGGCGGCTCACGGAGGCCGCGGCGCGGCTGCGCGAGGCGCTCGCGCTCCAGGAGCCGGAGTCCCTGGCCGCCGACCGCGGCTGGACGCTGCACGCGCTCGCCGCGGTGGAGCGGGACCGGGGCGATCTGGCCGAGGCGACGGCACTGCTCGACCGGTCCCTCGCCCTGCACCGGGAGCACGAGTCGCTGCACGGCGAGGCGTGGGCGCACTTCCAGCGCGGTCAGGTGCTGCTGCTCCGGGGCGACGTGCCGGGCGCGGACGGCGAACTGCGGCGGGCCCTGGAGACGTACGGGCGCGTCCGCGACGGGCGCGGTGAGGCCTGGGCGCTGACCCAGCTGGGCCGGACGCGGCTCGCCGGCGGGGAGGCCGAGGCGGCGGTGGAGGAGCTGCGCGGGGCGCTCGCGCGGCACCGTGAGCAGGAGGACGCGCGCGGCGAGGCCTGGACGCTGTACTACCTGGGGCAGGCCCTGGAGGAGCGGGGCGACCGGGACGAGGCGGTGCGGGAGCTGGGGCGGGCGCGGTCGATGTTCTCGCGGATGCGGGACCTGTACGGGCTGGCCTGCGCCCGGCACCAGCTGGGGCGGGTCACCCGGGACCAGCAGGGGGCGCGGGCCGGGAACCTGCGCAACTCGGGCTTCGCCCGGCAGCTGCTCGTGGACGCGCGGGCGGACTTCCGCCGGATCGGGGTCCCGCACGGGGAGGCGTGGGCCTGCCTGGAGCTGGCGGTCGTCGACGCCGGGAACGGGCGGGTCCCGCAGGCGCTCGCGCTGTGCGAGGAGGCGCGCTCGCTGTTCGAGGGGTACGGGGACCGGCGGGGTTCCGACTGGGCCCGGCTGCTGCGGTGCGGGCTGCTGCCGCACGCGGCGCCGGGCACGCCGGAGCCGGGGGCGGCGTCGGCGCGCGAGGAGCTGGCGGCGCTGGCCGCGGAGCGGCATCCGGCGCGTGACCCTCGGGTCGACGACTGCGCCGAGGCCCACGGGCTGCTCCTGGACCGGGGCATCGCCCCGACGACCCCCTGGCAGGCCTGGGACCTGGGCCTGGTCCCGTCCCGCCCGGCCCGCGAGGTCCTGGGGACGCCCTGAGCCGTTCCGTTGTGGGCGCGCGCCCGCCGCTCCGTTGTGGGCAGGCGTTCCGCAAGGGGCGGTGCCCACCCGCCCGGACGGCGCCCCGCCCGTTGTGGGCATGCGTTCCGCCGGGGCGGAACGGGTGGGCACAACGGACGGCGCCCTTGCCGGCGCCAGAGGCTTACGCGCCTGGACCCGCACCCACGGTGGCGGCGCCGTCGCGGTGCGGGTTCAGGCGCGGAACGCGGAGGCGCCGCGAGAGGGCGCCGTCCCGTGTGCCCACCCGTCCCGCCCTGCGGGACGATTGCCCACACGGGGGGGGGCACCGCGCGACGCGGGCCCCACCCGTCCCGCCCTGCGGGACGATTGCCCACACGGGGGGGGTGCGCCCCGCTACTTGCCCGGCGACGGCGCCGCCGTGTCCGAAGGCTTGGCCTTCGGGTCCGGGGCCTCCTCGAAGGTGATCTTCCCCATGTGGCGGTTCATCGACTTCATCAGCATCCAGACCGCAAGGGCCAGGACCGCGAAGACGACGAAGCCGAGGACGCCGGGGGTCACCTTGTTCTTGTCCAGCTCTTCGGCGGCGAAGGGGACAAGCTGGGTCAGTGCCAGGTGTGCGCTCATGTCAGGCATTGTCGCGGATGCCCGCGAAGAGATCTTCCTCGGGGAGGGAGGTCGGGACCAGCGCCTTGCTGAGCTCGTACTCCTCCGTCGGCCAGACCTCCTTCTGGATCTCCATCGGGACCCGGAACCAGCCGCCGTCGGGGTCGATCTGGGTGCGGTGGGCGATCAGGGCCTTGTCGCGGATCTCGAAGAAGTCCGCGCAGGGGACGTGCGTGGTGAGGTTGCGCGCCTTGCCGCCGAACTCGTCCCAGCGCTTCAGCCAGTCCCCGTACGGCGACTCGAGGCCGCGCGCGAGCAGGGCCTCGTGGAGGGCCTCGGTGCGGGGGCGGTTGAAGCCCTGGTTGTAGTAGAGCTTCAGCGGCTGCCAGACCGGGCCGAACTCGGCCTCCGGGTACTTCTCGGCGTCGGCCGCGCCGTCGAAGGCCACCATCGTGATCTTGTGGGTCATGATGTGGTCGGGGTGCGGGTACCCGCCGTTCTCGTCGTAGGTCGTGACGACCTGCGGACGGAAGGAGCGGATCTTGCGGACCAGGGCCCCGGCCGCCGTGTCCACGTCCTCCAGGGCGAAGCAGCCCTCGGGCAGCGGCGGCAGCGGGTCGCCCTCGGGCAGCCCCGAGTCGACGAAGCCGAGCCATTCCTGCGAGACGCCGAGGATCTCGCGGGCCTCGTCCATCTCCTTGCGGCGCACCTCGTGGATGTTCGCCTCGATGTAGGGGTCGCCCTGAAGCTTGGGGTTCAGGACCGAGCCGCGCTCGCCGCCCGTGCACGTCACGACCAGGACGTCCACCCCCTCGGACACGTACTTGGCCATCGTGGCCGCACCCTTGCTCGACTCGTCGTCGGGGTGGGCGTGAACGGCCATCAGTCGCAGCTGCTCAGTCAAGACTCGATCCTCAGTGATTCGACGCGGAGCGTGGTCTCTATAGTGACGGAATCGGGGGAGTGAAAATTCCGGCACCCCCGGCTTCGAGAGGATCCCCCCATGAGCGCGGTGCGAGAGCAGCTGCCCGAGGGGCGCTACGGGCGCTCCGCGGATGAGCGGGCCGACCGCAAGCTCAGGATCACCGGAGCGGTGCTCGGAGTCCTGTTCCTCGGGCTCCTGGGCTGGTTCGGCTGGTACTACGTCGTCGACAGCAAGATCAGCGCCGAGATGATCAAGTTCGACGTGGTGAGCGCCGAAGAGGTCCAGGTGCACCTGGAGATCCGCAAGGACGAGGGCGTCAAGGGCGTCTGCACGCTGCGCTCCCGCTCCGAGGACGGCGCCGAGGTGGCCCGCAAGGACGTCCGCGTCGACGACGCCGCCGGCCGGGTCGACCGCGTCTTCTCGCTCCGTACGACCGCCCGCGCGACGAGCGCCGAGCTCATCGGGTGTACGGCCCGGTAGCGGTGGGTAGGGACGGGGTGTCGAGTCCCGGCGAGTCACCACGGTGACCTGGGGTGACGCCATCTTTATGGTTTATGTCCTCCCGCTTTTCGCCACTCATTGTTAGGCTCGTGGTTTCGCCCGCCCGGGATTAGCACCGCTTTCCCGTGTAGGGCGATGCTTTGTATTCCCAGTACCTACGAGGAGCACCCGTGACCCAGACCAGCGACAACGTCACCTGGCTCACCCAGGAGGCGTACACCAAGCTCAAGGACGAGCTTGAGTACCTGACTGGTCCCGCGCGTACCGAGATCGCCGCCAAGATCGCCGCGGCGCGCGAAGAGGGCGACCTGCGCGAGAACGGCGGGTACCACGCGGCCAAGGAGGAGCAGGGCAAGCAGGAGCTCCGGGTCCGCCAGCTCACCCAGCTCCTGGAGCACGCCAAGGTCGGCGAGGCGCCGGCGGAGGAGGGCGTCGTCGCGCCCGGCATGGTGGTCACGATCGCCTTCGACGGCGACGAGGACGACACGATGACCTTCCTGCTCGCCTCCCGCGAGTACGCGAGCGAGGACATCGACACCTACTCTCCGCAGTCGCCGCTCGGCGTCGGCGTCAACGGCAAGAAGGTCGGCGAGGACGCCGAGTACGAGCTGCCGAACGGCAAGAAGGCCACGGTGAAGATCCTCAACGCGAAGCCGTACACCGGCTGAGACGCGCGTCCTTGAGCGAAGGGCCGGCCCCACGGGGGCCGGCCCTTCGTGTTGCATGCACATGCAATGATGCGGTTCTGACGTTGCGTCACCGGGGGAGGACCAAGTGCTGGGACCGTTGCGCGAGGGGGCGCCGCGCCGGATCGGGTCGTACGAGGTGCTCGCGCGGCTCGGCGCCGGTGGCATGGGCGAGGTGTTTCTCGCCCGGGACGCCGCGGGTGCCGAGGACGGCGGTTTCGTCGCGCTCAAGACCGTGCGGCGCGATGTCGTCGGGGATCCGGCCTTCCGGGACCGTTTCCGGCGGGAGATCCGCGTGGCCTCGCTCGTCGACAGCCGCTACGCCGCCGCGCCCGTCGGTGGTGACGCCGACGCCGAGGTGCCCTGGCTGGCCACCGCGTACGTCCCCGGGCCCAGCCTCTCGCAGGCCGTGCGTCGCGGCGGCCCGCTGCCCGTCGCCGCCGTCCGGGCGCTCGGCGCGGACGTCGCCAGGGCCCTGTCCGATCTGCACCGGGCCGGGGTCCTGCACCGGGACCTCAAGCCCGGCAACGTCATGCTCTCCGTCGACGGCCCCCGGCTGATCGACTTCGGCATCGCCCGCAGCAGCACCGCCACCACCATGACGGCGACCGGCCTGATGGTCGGCACCCCGTCGTTCATGTCCCCGGAGCACGTGGCCGGCGCCCGCCGGGTCACGGCCGCCTCCGACGTGTTCTGCCTGGGCTCGCTCCTCTGTTACGCGGCGACCGGCGAGGATCCCTTCGGCGACGGGCCCCTGGCCGCCGTCCTGTACCGCGTCTCGCAGGCCGAGGCCGACCTGTCCCGCGTCCCGGAGGAGCTGCGCGGGACCGTCGCCGCCTGCCTGGCCGTGGACCCGGCGGACCGGCCCACGCCGGAGGCGCTCGTCGGGCTGCTCGGCACGGGGGCCGCGAAGGTCTTCCCGTGGCCGGAGGGCGTACGGGACCACATCGGCGCGTACGGCAGGGAGCTCGCCCAGCTCGTCGCCTCCGGCGGGCCGCTCCTGGAGGCCGCGCCCGCTCCGTCCGGGCCCGTGGTGACCCCGACGGTCCCCGGGCTGCACTCCGTACCGACGCTCGCGCCCGTGGCGCCGCCCGCCGTTCCCGCCCCCGCGCCGTCCCGGAAGCGGCGGAGGCGGCTGCTCGCGGCCGTCCTCGCGCTCGCCGTCGCCGCCGGTGGCCTCGGCGCGTACGTCCTGTGGCCCGATCCGGAGCCGCCCCGGGCGCCCGCGAAGGCCGCCGGACCCCGTATCCCCGGCGTGAGCGACCGCGGGCCCGCCGACGCCTCGGGCTTCGTCGCGCAGAACCCGGCCCAGCGCCCGGCCGGCTGGCAGCCCTGGCGGGCGCGGCTGACCGCCCCCGCGTTCGGCTGCTCGGCCGGGGAGAAGGCGCTGGTGTGCCGGACGACGGACGGGCGGTACGAGGCCCTCGACCCGGCGAACGGGAAGCGGCTGTGGACCGCGGACCTGGTGGCGGACCCCCGTGACGACATGAGTTTCATCGGGCCCACCGGCGGATTCTTCATCGCGGGCGACACGGCCGTGCCCGCCGTCCACGACGGCTCCGTCGTCCTGCTCTCCGGTGAGCGCGTCCAGGTCCGGGAGGCCCGCGGCGGCGCGGTGCGCTGGGAGAAGAAGAGCACCGGCCGGGCCAAGATGCGCACGCGGCCGATCGTGGGCGACGGCACGGTCTTCGTCCCGACCGGTGACGAGACCAGCGGCCGGATGACGGCCTTCGCCCTGGCCGACGGCCGCGAGCTGTGGTCCAAGTCCCTCACCAACGCCGACCTGGCGCGCGGGTTCTTCCGCGACTTCGAGCCCGTCGCCTACGCGAACGGCCTCGTGTACGCGCTCAGCGACGCCGGTTTCGTGGCGTTCGACGCGAAGACCGGCCAGCAGCGCGGCCAGGTGCCGTCCGAGGCCAAGGGGTGCGACAGCCTCCACCTCCAGGGCCGGTACGCGTACTGCGCCCCCACCGAGGCGACGAACGCGGCCGAGCTCGTGCTGTACCGCCTGGACGCGGCGACGCTCGCCCCCGTGGGCGGCGGCCCGCTCGCGCTGCCGGCCGACGTCGCCGCGTCGGGTGCCTGGCCGACCGCCCTGTCCCCCCGCGCCGCCGTCGTCCTCGACCGGGGCCCGATGAGCTGGGCCGACTGGGGCAACACGAGCGCGCCCGAGGGCGTGTACGTCCTCGACCCGGTCAAGGGCAAGGCCCTCGGCCACTACCCGATTCCCCCGCTCACCGGCGCCGACGGGAAGCAGCAGCTCGTCTCCGATCCGCTGATCGCCGGGAACTCGGTCCTGTTCGCCGACTTCTCGGCCCTGCACGTGGTGCCGCTCGGCAGCGGCGGCACGCCCGGCAAGGAGCGCCTCGTGCCGGTGCCGGGCGCTCCCGGGCCCCGCGCCAAGGACCCGTACGACCGTGTGAACGGCACCTACCTGGACCGGGAGGTCCGGCCGCCGGTGGTCCTGCCGCTCGGCGGCGTCGCCCATGTCGTGTACGACACCGGGGTCGTCGCGTCCGTCGCCCTGCCCGAGGAGTAGTCCCTTGCTGGAAGCCCTGCCGCCGGGACAGGCCCCGCGCCTCCTCGGCCCCTACCGGCTGCTCGCCCGCCTCGGCGCCGGCGGCATGGGCGAGGTGCACCTCGCCTGCCGCGCGGACGCGCCGACGGCCGATCCGTACCGGATGGTCGCGGTGAAGACCGTACGGGACGACCTGGAGGTCGACGGGGACTTCAGGACCCGCTTCCGGCGCGAGATCTTGGCGGCGCGGACCGTGGACGGGCCGGGGGTCGCGCGGCTCGTGGACGCGGACGCCGACGCGCCCTCGCCGTGGCTGGCGACCGAGTACGTGCCCGGGCCCTCGCTCGCGGAGGCCGTCGTACGGTCCGGGGCGCTGCCGGTCGCGGCCGTCCGGGCCCTCGGGGCCGCCCTGGCGCGGGCGCTCGCGGGCGTGCACGCGGTGAAGGTGCTGCACCGGGATCTCAAGCCGGCGAACGTGCTGCTCGCCGCGGCCGGGCCGAAGCTGATCGACTTCGGGATCGCGCAGGCCTTCGAGGCGACGGCGCTGACCTCGACGGGTCTGGTGGTGGGCTCCCCCGGGTTCATGTCTCCGGAGCACCTGGTGGGGAGCCGGGCGGTGGTCCCCGCCTCGGACGTGTTCTGTCTGGGCGCGGTCCTCGCGTTCGCGGCGAGCGGCCGCGGGCCGTTCCACGACGACGAGATGGCGGCCGTGATCTACCGGATCAGCCGGGCCGAGGCCGAGCTCGACGGGGTCCCGGGGGAGCTGCGGCCGGTCGTGGAGCGGTGTCTGCGGCTCGACCCGGCCGAGCGGCCGTCGGCGGCGGAGCTCGCGGAGCTGCTGGGCGGCGGGGTGCCGGAGGTGTTCCCGTGGCCCGGCCCGGTGCTCTCGCTGCTCGCCGAGTACGGGGAGGCGGCCCGGAGCGCCGGGGAGGCGGCGGCCTCCGGCGCGGGCGTGGCCGAGCTGCCGACGCTCGGCCCGGTCGTGCCGTACTCCCCCACCGCGATGACCGCGCGGCCGGTGCCGCCCTCGGCGCCCGTCGAGCGGCGCCGTCCGTGGGGCGCGGTGGTCGCGGGCGCGGTGGCGGTGGCCCTGGTGGCGACGGTGGGCGTGGTGCTCCTGAACCGGACCGGCGGCGGGGGCGGCAGCGGGTCCACGGGCGGGGTCGCGGGGCCGTCGAGCGGCGCCACCACGCCGCCGGTCGCCTCGCTGAGCCAGGTGGTCCTGCCGTACGGGGGCGAGGGCCGCGACCGTGACTTCGGCGCGGCCGCCACGGACCGCGCCTACCGTCCGGCGGGCTGGTCGCCGTGGAACGCCCGGGTCGATCAGGGCGTCGGCAGCTGCGCGCTCTCGCCGAAGGTCCTCGTCTGTCCCGGGTCGGGCGGTGCGGTCACCGGCCTGGGCGCGGCGGACGGCAAGGAGCTGTGGAAGGTGCCGGGGCGGGGCGGCGAGGGGCTGAGCAGCGGGCCCCAGTATCCGGCGGTCGTCGGCGGCACGGCGTATGTGACGGGTCCGGGCGGGGTCGTGGCGTACGGGGTCGAGGACGGCCGGGAGCGGGGTCGGTTCCCGGGGCCCGGTGCCGACTGGGCCGTGAAGGGCACGGACCTGCGGGACGGCGTCCTCTACTCGACGTTCGTGAACATGCGCGACGAGCGGACGGGCCTGGTGACCGCCGTGCGGCTCGCCGACGGCGAGGAGCTGTGGCGGACGCCGCTCGACGCCCTGCCGGAGGAGCCGGTCGCGGCGGCGGGCCGGGTTCTGGTGCCGCTGGGTCTCGTGCCGGTGGCGCTGGACTCCCGTACCGGCAGGGAGGTGGCGCGCGGGGCGGAGGGCTGTCAGCGGTTCGTGGTGCACGGGAAGAGCGGCAGCGTGCTGTGCACGGGCTCGTCGGGGTCCGTGACGGTCCTGGACGGGGCGACGCTGCGGCGGAAGCGGTCCTTCGGTGTCGGCGTGACCGCGGGTCCCGCGGTGAGCGCGGACGGTCTGGTGGCGGTGGCGAGCGGCGCGGCCATCAGCGTCTACGACCTGGAGAGCGGCGAGCGGCGCTGGTCCCTGCTGCCCGTGGTGACCGAGGGCCTGCTGCGGGAGGTGTACTTCGCGGGGAACCGGGTGGTCGCCTTCGGCCGGAACGAGGCCGTGTCCGTCGCGGCGGCCGGCCCCTCGTCACGCGACGACTACCAGCGGTTCGAGGCGAGGCTCCCCGAGGGCTTCACGGTGCAGGCCGCCGGGGAGTCGCTGGCCGCCGGAGGGGCGGCCTTCGTCTCGTTCCCCGACGGCCTGGTGGTGTCCGCGCACCTGCCGTGAGGTCAGGCCGTCGCCGAGCGGTACTTGCGGACCGACAGCGTCCGGAAGACCACGATGATCAGGATCGACCAGAGCAGCGAGGCCCACACCGGGTGCTGCATCGGCCAGGCGTCGGAGGTGGAGACACCGGGGTTGCCGAAGAGGACCCGGCAGGCCTGGACGGTCGCGCTGAACGGGTTCCACTCGGCGATCGGCTGCAGCCAGGAGGCCAGGTTGCTGGAGTCCACGAACGCGATCGAGATGAACGTGACCGGGAAGAGCCAGATCAGCCCGCCCGAGGTCGCCGCCTCCGGGGTGCGGACCGAGAGGCCGATCAGGGCGCCGATCCAGGAGAAGGCGTACCCGAGGAGGAGCAGGAGGGCGAAGGCGCCGAGCGCCTTGGGGACGCCCTCGTGGATGCGCCAGCCGACGAGGAGGGCGACGATCGCCAGGACGACGAGGGTGAGCGTCGTCTGGACGAGGTCGGCGAGGGTGCGGCCGGTGAGGACCGCGCCGCGGGCCATCGGCAGCGAGCGGAAGCGGTCGATCAGGCCCTTGTGCATGTCGTCGGCGATGCCCGCGCCCGCTCCGGCGGTGGCGAAGGTGACGGTCTGGGCGAAGATGCCGGCCATCAGGAACTCGCGGTAGACGGCCGGCGAGGTGGAGTTCCCGATCTGCATCGAGCCGCCGAAGACGTAGCTGAACAGCACCACGAACATGATCGGCTGGATCAGCCCGAAGACGATCATCTCGGGGATGCGGGACATCCTGATCAGGTTGCGACGCGCGATGACGAGCGAGTCGTTGACGGACTGGACGATCCCCCCGCGCGGACGCGGGGTGGTCAGCCGGTCCTCCGACCCCAGGGCGGTGGTCACTTCACGGCCTCCTTCCGGCCTTTCCCGCTCCCGGCCTTCGACGCGTCCTGCCCCTCCTCCTCGCCCCGGTCGGCCACGTGGCCGGTGAGGGAGAGGAAGACGTCGTCGAGGGTCGGGCGGCGCAGGCCGATGTCGTCGATCTCGACGTCCACGGCGTCCAGGTCGCGGATGAC
The DNA here is from genome assembly GCF_053616475.1 of Streptomyces sp. NPDC055815. Taxonomy (NCBI): domain Bacteria; kingdom Bacillati; phylum Actinomycetota; class Actinomycetes; order Kitasatosporales; family Streptomycetaceae; genus Streptomyces; species Streptomyces sp. NPDC055815. The sequence continues at coordinate 16,242 of NZ_JBSHDU010000065.1, forward strand.
CTCGGCGAGCAGCTTGGCGCCGCCGGTGACGGGGACGGTGAGCTTGCGGGTGTGCTCCTCGACGGAGACCTCGCCGTGGCCGATCCCCGCGAGGCCGTAGCGGGCGAGGACGTCCCGGGCGTCGGCGATCATCTCCGGGCCGTGCACGACGACCTCGACGCGCTCGCCGCCCGTCTGGGCCTTGAGCTGGTCGGAGGTGCCGCGGGCGATGACCCTGCCGTGGTCGACGACGCAGATGTCGTGGGCGAGGTGGTCGGCCTCCTCCAGGTACTGGGTGGTGAGCAGCAGGGTCGTACCGCCGGCGACGAGTTCCTTGATGACGTCCCACAGCTCCTGGCGGTTGCGCGGGTCGAGTCCGGTGGTCGGCTCGTCCATGAACATGACCGGCGGGGAGACGACGAGGGCGGCCGCGAGGTCGAGGCGGCGGCGCATGCCGCCGGAGTACGTCTTGGCGGGCCGGTCGGCGGCGTCGGCGAGGTGGAAGCGGTCGAGCAGCTCGCCGGCCCGCACCTTCGCGGCCTGCGCCTTCATCTGGTACAGCCGGCCGACCATCTGCAGGTTCTCGCGGCCGGTGAGGTACTCGTCCACCGCCGCGAACTGGCCGGAGAGGCCGATCGAGCGGCGGACCTCGTTGGGACGTCTGAGGACGTCGATCCCGGCGACGAGGGCCCGCCCGCTGTCGGGCTTGATCAGGGTCGTCAGGACCCGCACCGCGGTCGTCTTCCCCGCGCCGTTCGGGCCGAGCAGGCCCAGGACCGTGCCCTCCGGCACGTCGAGGTCGACTCCGTCCAGAGCTCGTACGTCGCCGAAGGTCTTCACCAGACCCTCGGCGTAGATCGCGCCTGGCATGTGGATTCTCCCAGGGAGATTTCGGGCTTTTCCTCCCGATCCTAGGATTTCGGACGGGCTCCCGCCCAGTGGATCGGAACGCGACGGGCTTCCGCGGGGTGGGCGGGCCGGCCCGTCCGGGTGTCCCGGGCGGGCTCCGGGACACCTGTTGGCGTGCTGTTGGCGGGCCGTTGGCCGCGGGGGTGAGGCTGGGGTCCACGCACGGAGTACGACGACGACGGGGAGCTTGAGATGGCGGTCGGCGCACACGGAACGGGCAGGATGGGCAGGACCGGCGGGACGGGCCGGACCGGCGGGGCGGGCAGGACCGGCGGGGCGGGGGTGGCCGGCGGGGCCGGAGCGACGGGCCGGCGGGGGTGCGCGGGATGCGCCGGCGGTGACACGACGACGCCCTGGGACGAGCTGGCCGCCGAGATGCGCCGCATCAAGAACGCCACCGACCTCAGCTACGGCCGGCTCGCGCAGCGCACCCACTACAGCCGCTCCTCCTGGGAACGGTTCCTGAACCGGAAGCAGTCGCCGACCCGGGTCGCCGTCGAGGAGTTCGCCACGGCCGCCGGGACGGACCCGCGCCCGCTGCTGCTCCTCCTGGAGCACGCCCTCGCGCACGAGACGGCCGCGCGCGTACGGGGCGGGGAGCCGGCCCTCGCCCCGGCGGTCCCGGCCCTCCGGCGGGAGTCCCGCCGCCCGGGCCTCGGCCGCTCGCTGGGCCTGGTCGCGGCGGGGGCCCTGGTCGGCGGCGGCCTGGTGGGCGTCCTCGGCCGGGCGGCGCGGGGCCGCGGGGGAAGGTGAGACGGAGGGAGGAGGCGGCTCAGCCGAGCACCGTGTACCCGGCGTCCCGCAGCGCCTCCTCCACCTCCCGGCAGTGCTCCGGGCCCTTCGTCTCCAGGTGCAGCTCGACCTCCGCCTCCGTCAGGCCGAGGCGCGGATCGGTCCGTACGTGGCTGACGTCCAGGACGTTCGCGTCGACCACCGTCAGGACCGCGAGCAGCGTCGCGAGCGCCCCCGGCCGGTCCGTGACGCGCAGCCGCAGGCTCAGATAGCGGCCCCCGGCGGCCATGCCGTGCCGCAGGATCCGCTGGAGCAGCAGCGGGTCGACGTTCCCGCCGGACAGGACCGCCACCACCGGGCCCCGGAAGGACGTGGGGTCGGCGAGGAGCGCGGCCACCGGGCTCGCGCCGGCCGGTTCGACCACGAGCTTCGCCCGCTCCAGGCAGAGCAGCAGCGCCGAGGAGAGCGCGTCCTCCGAGACGGTACGGACTTCGTCGACGTACTCCTGGATCAGGGCGAACGGCACGTCGCCCGGGCGTCCGACCTTGATCCCGTCGGCCATCGTCACCGGCGAGTCGATGACCACGGGGTGCCCGGCGGCCAGTGAGGGCGGGTAGGCGGCCGCGCCCTCCGCCTGGACGCCGATCACCTTCACGTCCGGGCGCAGCGACTTCACCGCGAGCCCGATGCCGGCCGCGAGCCCGCCGCCGCCGATGCCGACGAGGACCGTCCGCACCTCGGGGCACTGCTCCAGGATCTCCAGGCCGACCGTGCCCTGTCCGGCGATGATGTCGGGGTGGTCGAAGGGGTGGATGAAGACCGCGCCGGTCTCGTGGGCGTACTCCTCCGCCGCCGCGAGCGTCTCGTCGACGACGTGGCCGTGCATCCGGACGTCCGCGCCGTAGTCGCGGGTCGCCGCGACCTTCGGCAGCGGGGCGCCGACCGGCATGAAGACGGTGGCGTGCACGCCGAGGAGTTTCGAGGCGAGCGCGACCCCCTGCGCGTGGTTGCCGGCGGAGGCCGCGACCACCCCGGCCGCCCGCTCCTCGGGCCGCAGCCCGGCGATCCGTACGTACGCCCCGCGGAGTTTGAACGAACCGGTCCGCTGGAGGTTCTCGCACTTGAGGTGGACCGGGGCTCCCACCAGCGAGGACAGATGACGGCTGCCCTCCATCGCCGTCACCCTGGCGACCCCGGCCAGCATCTTCTGCGCCCCCCGCACGTCGTCGAGCATCAGCTGGTGCAAGGGGTGTGGCATACGGAAGCTCATGACAGCAAGTCTCGCAGCTCACGGCCCCCGTGGCCGCCCGGCGGGCAGCCCGCCGGACGGGTTTGCGCAGCCCCGGTACGGACCCCGGCGGGGCCGCGTACTCTGTCCCCCACCGACCGACCACCCCCGCACGAGAGAGACCCACAGCCATGCCCACATCTCAGGACATGACCGCTGCGCTCGACCCCGGTCTCCTCGATGCCCTCCAGCACCAGGTGGCCGTCTTCGCCCGCCGCGCCGAGCAGACCCGCCTCGGCGGCACCGGCCAGCTCCGCAACTCCATGGACCGCGCGGCCTACCTCCTCCTCAACCGCCTCGACCAGGAAGGCCCGATGGGGGTGAAGGCGCTCGCGGCGGGCATGGGGATCGACTCGTCCACGGTGACCCGTCAGGTCGCCCCGCTCGTCGACACCGGCCTGGTGAAGCGGACCTCGCACCCGGAGGACGGCCGCGCCGTCGTCCTCCAGCTGTCGCCGCGCGGCCTCGCCCGCCTGGAGGAGGTCCGTTCCTCGCGCCGCCAGCTGATGGTCGAGGTCACGGAGGGCTGGACTCCGGCCGAGCGGGAGTCCTTCTGCACCCTGCTCACCCGCTTCAACACCGCCCTGTCCGCACGGCAGTCGGCGCACACGGGCCACGCGCCGGCCGGAACGGACTCCGCGCAGACCTCTTGACCCCGCCCCCGCACTGTCCTCAGATGAGGAGGTGCGAGAGCAGCAGCGCGGACGGAGCGCCGAACACGCCCGCCGCACCAGGGAGTTCGAGGCGTTCGTGGCCGGGGCCGCGGGCCGGCTGCTGCACGCCGCGACCCTGCTGACCGCCGAGACCCGGGCCCGCAACCCGTACGCCCAGGACCTGCTGACCGCCGCCCTGGCCCACACGTACGCGGTGTGGGGCCGGCTGCGCGACGAGGACCCCTACGACCTCGCGCGGCGCGAGCTCGCCGCCCGCTTCGCCCGCACCGCCTGGCGGCACCACGGCGGCCGGGGCGGGGTGCTCGCCGTGCTCTCCCCGCAGGAGCGGCTCGTCGTCGTCCTGCGGCTGTACGAGGGGGTCGCGGAGGAGCAGGTCGCGGCGCTCCTCGGCCTGCCCGAGGCCCGCGTCCGCGCCGTCTGCGCCCGCTCGGTCGCCACGCTGAGGGCCGCGGCCCGGGGCGCCACGGGGGCCGCCGCGTGAGCCCCGCCGAGAAGGCCGGGGTGCGGTGGAGGGGCCGCCGCGTGAGCCCCGCCGAGGAGGCCCGGGTGCGACGGGAGGCCGCCGCGTGAGTCGGTACGAGGACAAGGAGGCGGCGGTCCGGCGGCTGCTCGACACCCCGCACCCGCCGGTCCCCCGCGACCTGGCGCTGCGGGCGGCCGAGCGCGGGGCCCGGCGGCGCGACCACGCCCGGCGGGTACGGCGCGTGCTGTGGGCCCTCGGCGCGCTCGCCGTGCTCGCCTTCGTGGTGTGGGCCTCGGCGGTCCACCCGTGGGAGGTCCCGCCGGCGGAGACGACACCGCCGCTCGAAGGCTGGTGACGGCGGCCGGAGCCCCGGCCGCCGTCACCGGCGGAAACTGCTAACCCAGCGCCTGGCGCAGGTCGGCGAGCAGGTCCTCGACGTTCTCGATGCCCACCGAGATCCGGACCAGGTCGGCCGGGACTTCAAGGGCGGAGCCCGCGACGGAGGCGTGGGTCATGCGGCCCGGGTGCTCGATGAGGGACTCGACGCCGCCCAGCGACTCACCGAGGGTGAAGAGCTGCGCCCGGTTGCAGACCTCGACGGCCGCGTCCTCGCCGCCCTGCACGCGGAAGGAGATCATGCCGCCGAAGGAACGCATCTGCTTGGCCGCGATCTCGTGCCCCGGGTGCTCCGGCAGACCCGGGTAGAGGACCTGGGTGACCTTCGGGTGCTGGGTGAGCATCTCGGCGATCTTCTCGGCGTTCTCGCTGTGCCGGTCCATGCGCACGGCGAGGGTCTTGATGCCGCGCAGCACGATCCACGAGTCGAAGGGACCGGCGACCGCGCCCATCGCGTTCTGGTGGTAGGCGAGTTCCTCGCCGAGCGCCTCGTCCGCGGTCACCAGGGCGCCGCCGACGACGTCGGAGTGGCCGCCCATGTACTTGGTGAGCGAGTGCACGACGACGTCCGCGCCGAGCGCCAGCGGCTGCTGGAGGTACGGCGAGGCGAAGGTGTTGTCGACGACGAGCTTCACGCCGGCCTGGCGGGCGACGCCGGCGACGGCCTCGATGTCGGTGATGCCGAGGAGCGGGTTCGAGGGGGTCTCGACCCAGATCAGCTTGGTGCGCTCGTTCACCGCGGCGCGCACGGAGTCGATGTCCGAGGTGTTCGCCACGGAGAAGTCGACGCCCCAGCGCTGCACGACCTTGGCGAAGAGCCGGAACGTGCCGCCGTAGGCGTCGTTCGGGATGACCACGTGGTCGCCGGGCACCAGGAGCGTGCGCAGCAGGCAGTCCTCGGCGGCGAGGCCCGACGCGAAGGCGAGACCGCGACGGCCGCCCTCCAGGGCCGCGAGGTTCTCCTCCAGGGCGGTACGGGTCGGGTTGGCGCTGCGGCTGTACTCGTAACCGCCGCGCAGCCCACCCACGCCGTCCTGCTTGTAGGTGGACACCTGGTAGATGGGCGGGACGACCGCGCCGGTCAGCGGGTCGGCCGTGTTGCCCGCGTGGATCGCGCGGGTCTCGAAGCTCTGATGGGAGTGCTGGTCGCTCATGGGTCAGGAGCGTAGTCCCGTACGCCCCTCGCCGCTTCGTTCGTCTCACGTCCCGTCTCACCGGGTGTCCTGGACAGTGACTCCTCCCCCTCCTGGAGGCGGGGGCTTCTCGCTATGGCGTTCGGGCTTCGCGACGGACCAGCCCGGCCCGTAGAACGTTGACGGCTCCCACCGTGTCGGCGTGCGAGCTGTGGCCGCAGCCGACGCAGTGGAACGTCTCTTGTGTAGGCCGGTTCTCCTTGGCCGTGTGCCCGCATTCCGGGCACCGCCTGGAGGTGTTGCGGGGGTTCACGGCGATCACTTCCCTACCGGCGCTCTCAGCCTTGCTGGTGAGGATCGTGAGAAACACCCCCCAACCGGCATCGTTGATCGATTTGTTGAGCCCTGCCTTGGCGTTCGCTCCGTTGGGCAGAAAAGCGCCCGGCCGCTCGGGGGCGGGCTTCGGCGCGGGGGCCCTGACCATGTTGCGGATCTTGAGGTCTTCGTGCGCGATGAAGTCGTGCGCGCGAACCAGGTCAAGGGCGGTTTTGTGCGCGTGGTCAAGGCGTCGGCGGCGAACCTTGCCGTGTAGATTCGCAACCCGCTCGACGGCGCGCTGATGATTCCTCGTGCGCGCCTTGGCCTTGCGGTGAGGAAACCTCGAAAGGGCTTCTTGCGCCGCCGCGAGCTTCGCGGCTGCTGCACGACCATGACGCGGATTCTCCACGAATCCGCCATCCGAGTCAGCGAGGAAGCTGGCGAGGCCCAGGTCGATACCGATCATGCTGCCCGTCGCGGGTAGCGGCTCGGGCCGCTCCTGCTCGACCGTGAGCACGACGAACCACTTACGGCCCTCACGCTTGACCGAGACCGTTTTGACCTTGCCGAGCACGGCACGGTGCTGGTTGACCTTGACACACCCGACGCCCTGGAAGCGCACGCGAGTCACTGGGTCGTGCGGCGTGGCGTTCCAACGGCATCCGTCCCCGTCCTTCGGGAACTCCACGGTGTCGAACCAGCTCACCCCTCGAAAGCGGGGGTATCCGGGTGCTTCCCCGGACTTGACCCGCCGGAAGAAGGCCGAGAACGCCTTGTCGAGACGGCGCAGCGTCGCCTGCTGCGAACTGAACGACCACCGCCCCTGCCGTTCCGGGTCGAATGTTCGGATCTCCTTGAGCTGCGCCGACTGTGTCCCGTACCTGACGCTCGTCTTCGACACATGCCGGTAGGCGTCGCGGCGTTCCTGCAGGGCCCCGTTGTACAGCGAGCAGTGATCCCGCAACATCTCGGCAAGCGCGGCCGCCTGGCCCACGGTGGGTCGCATGACGAACTTGTACGCACGCATCACTGGACCCACCCCCGTTTCGATCAAGTGTCGTGGATCACACGACCATTGGTGTATGTCACCACGATGGGAAGCAGAACCCGATATCAGGCGGGGAAACCACGTGACGCATCGCCTTCATGCTCACTTGGTATTTGTCACCAAACATCGGGGGGAGATCTTCGCCCCCGCGATGCTCACTCGCTGCGAGGCGATCATGCGGGACGTGTGCAGGAGCTTTGGTGTGGAGCTGAGAGAGTTCAGCGGCGAGGGCGATCACGTCCGCCTGCTCGTGCACTACCCCCCGAAGGTCACCCTGTCCAAGCTGGTCAACAGTCTCAAGGGAGTCAGCTCCCGGTATCTGCGCGCGGAGTACACGGACAAGGTCGACGCGGGCTCGGCGTTCTGGGCACCGTCCTACTTCGTCGGGTCTTGCGCGGGCCCGCCACTCAGCCTCGTCGAGGACTACATCGACAGCCAGAAGCGACCCGTCTGACCATCACCCCGACGGCAGCCACACATCCGACGCTCCGAACTCCGGGCTGAGGATCACATTCCGGCCCGACCCGAAGGCCCGGAATCCCTGCGAAAATCAAGACATGGAGATTCTCTGGTTCCTGATCGCGCTCGGCCTGCTCTTCGGCGTCCTCGGTCCCTTCATGCTGCGCCGCCGGGGCGGCGGCGGGATCCGGCAGGTCGCGCCGGGTGCCCCGGACGCGGCGGACCCCGAGGCGTACGGCTTCGTGCGGCAGGAGGACCAGGACGTGCGCCTGCCCGGCGCCGACGACGAGCTCCTGCACGTCCTCGACGTCGTCCAGGCCACCCAGGACTGGCGGCCGGCCTCGCGGCTGCTCGCCGCCACCGGCACCGACGGGGAGGTGCGCTGGCAGCGCGTCCAGGCCTTCGCGGGCGCGGCCTCCCTGGAGCTCCAGGAGCGGCCCGGCGCCGGCGGGGCGTGGCTGCGGACCTGGCGGGCGGAGGCGCCGAAGGACGCGGGCGGCGCGGCGGTGCACGGCGAGTTCCTGGTGCAGCAGGCCTGGCGGTCCTCTTCGGCCGGGACGGACGACTTCCGGATCATCCTGGAGGAGGCCCTGAAGGTCACCGAGGAGGCGGCGCTCCTCGCCCCCGGCGACCCCGTCCCGTACATCACGCGGCTGGCCGTGGCCCGTGGACTCGGTTACGGCCACGAGCAGTTCGACCAGGTGTGGGCGAAGGTCATCGACCGGGCCCCGGAGCACATGGGGGCGCATCTGGCGGCCCTGCACTACTGGTGCGAGAAGTGGCACGGCTCGCGCGAGGAGGCCGACCACTTCGCGACGACGGCCGCGGCGCGCGCCCCGCGGGGTTCGCTGCTCGCCGCGCTGCCGCTGTTCGCGGTGTTCGAGCACGTGCCGGACCTGGTGATCGTGCAGGACTTCTGGCGTACGGCGGTGGTGTCCAAGGCCATGGACGGCGCGCTGTACGCGGTGCATTCGGCCCGCCCCGACGACCCGATGCTGGCCCACGTCCGCCACCTCCTCGTCTGGTTCCTCGTCCGTTCCGAGCGCTGGGCGGAGGCCATGCACCAGCTGGTCCGGGTCGACGGGCACGTGGGCGCGGTCCCGTGGACGCTGAGCGGCGACCCGGCAGCCGAGTACACGGTCTTCCGGAACCTGGCGGTCGCGGGGTACGAGGCGAACGGCGGCAGCCCGGCGACCCTGCCCCGCTGAGCTCCTCGGGCCGGCCCCACTGAGCCCCCGGACCGGCCTCCACCTGCGTAAACCCAGGGAATCCGGGTGGACGGTGTCCGCCCGCGTGGGCCATAATCCGGGCGCCCCCCACCTGCTCGTACGATGATCGTCACGCCTTTCCCGTGGGGGGAATCTGCCCGATGGGCGCCACTCTGCGCGCGCTGCGCGCCCTCGTCCTGCTGGCCGGCTTCCATCTGCTCGGCCTCCTCCTGCTCGCCCTCCTCGGCGCGCTGGACTGGGTGGCCTGGCGGTGGGCTCCGGCCGTCTGGGCGCTCAAGATGTACGCCGTCAGCTTCCTGCTCGCCGTCCCCGTCGTCCGCGGCATGCTCATGCTCCGCACCCCCCGCGACGAGGGCGTCGGCGGCGTCCCCGTCACCGAGGCCGAGGAGCCCCGGCTCTGGGCGGCCGTACGGGAACTCGCCGCGCTCGTCGGGACCCGGGCGCCCGACGAGATCCGGCTCACCGCCGACATGAACGCCGCCGTCACCGAGGACGCCCGCCTCCTCGGCCTCCTCGGCGGCACCCGCCGGCTCTACCTCGGCCTCCCCCTCGTGGCCGGGCTCTCCGAGGCCCGGCTGCGCGCCGTACTCGCCCATGAGCTCGGCCACTACGCCCACTCCGACACCCGGCTCTCCGGCATCACCGAACGCAGCCGCCTCCACGTCGCCCGTACCGTCGAACGCTTCGAGGAGAAGGCCGGCCTCAAGGTCGCCAGGGAACGCGCCCGGCAGGAACGCAAGTCCGCCCGACGGGTCGCCAAGGGCAAGACGGCCAGGAAGGTCGACACGACCGGCGTCGGCCTCACGTACCGGGTGATGGCCCGGATCTACACGACGTACGGCCGCTTCTCCATGCGCGCCACCCTGAGCGACTCCCGCCGCCAGGAGCTCGCCGCCGACCTGGCCGCCGCCCGCATCGCCGGCCGCGACGCCACCGCCTCGGCGCTCCGCGCTCTCCCGGCGCTCGACGCGGCCCACGAGCTGTACCTGAACTCGTACGCCACCCTCGGCGTCGAGTTCGGGATGCTGCCGCCGCGCGGGGAGGTCTTCGGCGGGGTGCGCCACCTGCTCGAAGCCCGCGCGGAGGAACTGGCGGGGATGTGCCTCGAACTGCCCACGGAACCCGCCACGCCGTACGACTCGCACCCGCCGACCGCCGAGCGCGTGGCCACGATCGAGTCCCTGCCCGACGACGGCCGGGCCGCGGAGGGGGACCACCCGGCCTTCGCCCTGTTCGCCTCGCCCGAGGACGTCCTGCCCGAGGTCGAGGACGCCACCCTGGCCCCGGAGGCCCTGGAGATGCGCCGCCTCGACTGGCCGGACCTGGTCCACGCGTCGATGACGGCGAGGTACGTACGGGACACGGAGGAGCTGCGGGAGGCGATCGGCGCGCGGGCGGCCGGGACCGGCCGGGCCGAGGCGCTCGACGGAACCGACCGGGCCGAGCGGCTGCGGCGGGAGGTCGAGGCGTTCCTCGACGCCGTCGACGACGGGACGGTCTGGGGCCTCGTCGACCGGCTCCCCAAGACCGAGGAGGCCGCCGCCGCGACCGGCCGGGCGGCGCGCGAGTTCGCCCGCTCCTCGCTGCGGCGCGAACTCGCCCGCCTCCTGACGACCGTGCTCGCCGTGGACGGCCGGGCCCGCTGGCAGTTCTCCTGGTCGGCCCCCACGTCCCTGGTGCTGCCCGACGGCTACGCCGAGGAGCTCCCCGCCGCCCTGGACGCGGCCATCGCGGACCGCCCGGACACCGAGCGGCTGCGCACCCTGCTGCCCGCCGCCTGACCGCCCGACAACCCCGCGCTCCCCCGTACCGAGAAAGTCACCCGGTGACCGTACTGCTCTGGATCGTCCTGACCCCGCTCGCCCTCTGCGTGGCCGCCGTCGCCCTCGTCTTCCTGGTCGCGATCGTGCGCGGCCTGGCCAGGGACGTGGGCGCGGACCCCGTCGCCGAGGAGACCGCGTCCCGCGTCGCCGCGCTCGGGCTGCTGCCCGCCGAGCGGCAGCACACCGACCTCGCGGGCCCGCGGCCGCCGGACCTCACCGTGGCCCTGGCCGCCGCCCGGGCCGGGGACTGGACGCCGGCCGCCGGGCTCCTCGACGCGACCGCGGAGGCCCGCGACTGGGAGGGCCGCGCGGCGCTCTGCGAGCGGCTCGCGGACCTGGCCGCCGAGGAGGACGAGTGGCTGCGGGCCTGGGAGGAGGCGCGGCCGGCCGACCCGGGCGCGGCCCTGGTGCGGGCGCGGGGGACGGTGTTCCTGGCGTGGAACGTACGGGGCGGGCGGCGGGACGAGGACACCACCGCCGAACAGGAGGAGGGGTTCCGCCGGGTCCTGGCCCGCTCCCGGGCGGAGCACACGCGCGCGGTGGCCCTGGCACCCGCCGAGGACCCCACGCCGTACGTGGGCGAGATCTGGACGGCACTCGGCCTCGGCCTGCCCCACGAGGAGCTGCGGCGGCTCTGGGCCGAGGTCGCGGACCGGGCCCCGCACCACTACGAGGCGCACTTCGCGGCGCTGCAGTACTGGTGCGGCAAGTGGTGCGGCTCGGCGGAGCTCGCGCGGGCCTTCGCGGTACGGGCGGCGGCCGGCGCCCCGCCCGGCAGCCTGCTCACGGCGCTCCCGCTGATCGCCCACTTCGAGCACGACACCTCGGACACGACGGACGCCGACCGCACCCCGGAGATGTACGCGGCGGTGGACGCGCTCCTCGCGGACGTGACCGCCGCCGACCCGGCCCACCCGCGCCTCCCGGAGGCCCGGCACCTGCTGGCGTACTACCTGTGGCTCCAGGACCGGCACAGGGAGGCGATGGAGCAGTTCCGGCTGGTGGACGGCTTTGTCGGCGCGCTGCCCTGGCGGTACAAGACGGATCCGGCGGAGGAGTTCTGCCGGGCCCGCGACGACTGCGCGGGGCACGTACCGGACGGGGAATCGGGCCCGTCCCCGCGGCGTTGAGAGGACTGCCGAACGTCGAGGAGAGATGCAGCATGTTCCTGTCCCGCACCCCCGTCCTCCCCACCCCCGAGCAGGCTCTGCCCGGCCGGGCCGAGCCGGAGTTCTCCGTCCCGGAGCGCCACACCGTCCTTGGCAACCCGCTCCTCGGCCCGTACCCGGAGGGCCTTGAGGTCGCCGACTTCGCGCTGGGCTGTTTCTGGGGCGCCGAGCGCAAGTTCTGGCAGACCGAGGGCGTCTGGACGACCCTCGTCGGCTACCAGGGCGGCTTCACGCGGAATCCGGCGTACGAGGAGGTCTGCTCGGGCCTGACCGGGCACACCGAGGTCGTCCGCGTCGTCTTCGACCCGACGAAGGTCTCGTACGAGTCGCTCCTGAAGCTCTTCTGGGAGTCCCACGACCCGACCCAGGGCTTCCGCCAGGGCAATGACGTGGGCACGCAGTACCGCTCGGCGATCTACACCCACTCGCCCGAGCAGGCCGCCACGGCCGAGGCCTCCCGCGAGGCCTACCAGAAGGTCCTGACGGCCTCGGGCTACGGCGAGATCACCACCACGGTCCTCCCGGCCGACGAGACCCGCCCGTTCTTCCCGGCGGAGGGCTACCACCAGCAGTACCTGGACAAGAACCCGGCCGGTTACTGCGGCATCGGCGGCACGGGCGTCTCCTGCCCGATCGGGGTCGCCAAGGCCTGACAGGGCCGCGCGGTCAGGACCGGCCGCCGCCGCAGGTCGCCGTCGAGCACCAGCGGCGGCGGCCCGTCGTGTCCAGGAAGAGCCAGCCGCAGTCGTCGCTCGGGCAGGCGCGGAGGGTGAGGCGGCGGGGGTCGGCGAGGAGGTCGGCGGCCGCGCGGGCGGTGGCCAGGAGGGGAAGGCGCAGGCCCGCGGCGGGCGGGAGGCGCCAGTGGGCGAGTCCGTCCTCGTCCAGGTCGAGGACCGCCGCCCGGGCGGCGGCCTCGGCGCATCCGGCGACGGTGCGGAAGGCGCGGAGGTCGGCGGGGTCGGTGAGACAGGCGTAGAGGGCCGTGCGGAAGGTCTTCGCCTCCGCGAGGGCGTCGGCGGCCTCGGTCGGGCGGGCGGCCGCCTCGGTCAGGAGGCGTTCGACCGTGAGGTCGTCGGTGAGGGCCTGGTGGCCGGCCCAGACGGCCAGGGTGCGGTAGGTGCGGAGCCAATCGGAGCCCGGGACGGCGGGGGCGCGGTGCCAGCCCGCGTAGGTGTTGCAGAACTCCAGGGCCGGGTGGCCGCCGGTGGACCAAGGCAGCCACTCCTCGCGGACCCGGACCGCGTAGAGCGGGGCCGGCGGGCGGTCGAGGCGGGGGTCGGCGTTCAGGATGCGTTCGTGGAGCGTGGTGAGGGCCGGGCCCGGTTCGATGCCGAGTTCGGTGACCAGGTGGTCGCGGGTGGCGCGGTGGAGTTCCAGGGCCTCGGTCTGCCGGCCGGCCCGGTAGAGGGCGGTCATGTGGGCGGCCACCAGGCGTTCCCTGCCGGGGTGTGCGCCGGCGAGCGGGGTGAGGTCGGCGAGGACCCGTTCGTGCAGGCCCATGGTGAGCTGGGCCTCGGCGCGCTGTTCCAGTGCGGTCAGGCGGAGTTCGGCGAGCCGGCCGCCGAGCCGGTCCCGCTGGGTCGCGTCGAGGGTGTCGGCGAGGAGCGGGCCGCGCCAGAGCGCGAGGGCCCCGTCGTGGCAGCGGACCTGTTCGCCCGGGTCCGCGGCGAGGGCGGCCCGGCCGGCGAGGTCGAGGAACTCCCGTACGTCCACGGTGTGTTCGGTGACGTCGACGGCGTAGCCGTCGTGGCGGGTGTCGACGGCCACCCCGTACGGCCTGAGCGCGGCCCGCAGCCGGCCGACGTAGGTGTGGAGGGCGGCGCGGGCGCCCTCGGGCGGGGCGCCGTTCCACAGGAGGTCCGCGAGCCGGTCGGTGGGGACGGGGCGGCCCGCCTCCAGGAGGAGCATCCCGAGCAGGCACCGCTCCTGACGGCGGCTGCCGAGCCGCACGGGGCGCCCTTCGTGACGGGCCTCGAAGGGGCCGAGGAGGGTGAAGTCCATGGCCGGTCACCCTAGGGCGCGGGTGGTCAGGATGTGGTCAGGGGGTGGGGGGAGAGTCGGCTCCGTTCGCGTTCCTCCTCACCTGGGAGTTCCCTTTGAAGCGACGGATTGCCGTGCCCCTGGCCGCCGTTGGCGTGCTCGCCACCCTCACCGCTCCCGCCTCCGCCTCCGATTCCGGCGGCGGCTGGGAGCCCGCCCCCTCTCCCTCCTGGTCCTATCCGGCCGGTGCCCGCTGCGACTTCGCCGTTCAGGGTTCGCCCGTGGTCGACGAGGTCGTGCGCCGTACCCTCGCCACGTACGAGGACGGTACGAAGCTCTTCGAGTACAAGGGCGAGCTCGTGGTCCGGGTCGTCAACTCCGCGACCGGTGCGTCGTACGACGCGGACGCGAGCGGTCGGGCGGTGGTCGAGGTCCGGCCGGACCGCTCCCAGTCCTGGTACGTCGTCGGCCCGATCCTGGCGGGCTTCGGCGAGGGCGGCGGGAACGTGCCGCGCGGCCTGTACACGGTGGACGGGGCCTACACCCTGGAGGTCTCCCCCACCGGCTACAAGACGCTGAACCTGATCCACGGCTCGACGGATTCGCTCTGCGCCAAGGTCAGTTGACGGCCGCGCGCAGCCGGGCCGCGGTGGCCGCCGCCTCGTACCCCTCCGGGACGCCCTCGATCAGGAGGACGTCGCCGGCCATGTGGCGGGTGCGGAGCGGGACGAGGGCCTGGTAGGGCTCGGAGTCGTACCAGCCGCGGGCGTCCTCGTACGTCGGGAAGCCGATGATCACGAGGGCGCCGGGCCAGGTGCCCTCGCGGACCTCGCGGGCGGGGGCGCCGTGGACGAGGAAGCGGCCGCCGAAGGGGTCCAGGGTGTCCTGGATGCGCTCCATGTACGTGAAGACCTCCTCGTCGAGGACGGGCTTCGGGTGCAGGTTTCCGATGGCGTATGCGGTCATGGCGCAAGCGTGCCGGGGCATGCCGTACCGGGTCGATTACCCCGCACGTCATGCCCCGGCCCGCCGGACGCCCTGGGGCGTCAGATGGTCGCCGTGTCGATCACGAAGCGGTAGCGGACGTCGCTCTTCACGACCCGCTCGTAGGCCTCGTTGATCTGGTCCGCGCGGATCAGTTCGATCTCGGCGCCCAGGCCGTGCTCGGCGCAGAAGTCGAGCATCTCCTGGGTCTCGGCGATGCCGCCGATCATCGAGCCCGCGAGGGTCTTGCGGCCGCCGATGAGGGAGAAGAGGCCGACCTTGACGGGCTCCTCGGGGGCTCCGACGTTCACCAGGGCGCCGTCCGTCTTGACCAGGCTCAGGTAGGCGTCGAAGTCGAGCGACGCCGAGACCGTGGAGATGACCAGGTCGAAGGTGCCGGCGAGCTTCGTGAAGGTCTCCGGGTCGGAGGTCGCGTGGAAGTGGTCGGCGCCCAGCTTGAGGCCGTCCTCCTGCTTGCGCAGCGACTGGCTGAGGACGGTCACCTCGGCGCCGAGCGCGTGGGCGATCTTGACGCCCATGTGGCCGAGGCCGCCGAGGCCGACGATCGCGACCTTCTTGCCGGGGCCCGCCTGCCAGTGGGCGAGCGGCGAGTAGAGGGTGATGCCGGCGCAGAGCAGCGGGGCGGCCTCGTCGAGGCCGATGCCCTCGGGGATACGCAGGGTGTAGTTCTCGTCGACGACGATATGGGTGGAGTAGCCGCCGTAGGTCGGCTCGCCGTTCTTGTCGAGGGCGTTGTACGTGCCGGTCATGCCGTTCACGCAGTACTGCTCCAGGCCGCGCAGGCAGTACTCGCACTCTCGGCAGGAGTCGACGAAGCAGCCGACGCCGACGCGGTCGCCCACCTGGAACTTCGTGACGCCGGGGCCGACCTCGGCGACGATGCCGGCGATCTCGTGGCCGGGGACCATCGGGAAGATGCCCTCGCCCCAGCCGTTGGTGGCCTGGTGGATGTCGGAGTGGCAGATTCCGGCGTACTTGATCTCGATGAGGACGTCGTGCTCGCCGACGGGCCGGCGCGGCACGGTGGTGCGCTCCAGCGGGGCGTTGGCGGCGGGTGCGGCGTACGCGGGGACGGTGGTCACGTTCGTGGTCATGCGTCCAGCCTGCCGGGGCGCGGGGACCGTACCCAGCCACCTGTTCTGCCTACGACCGGTGTGCCTACCACTGGCAGGGTCAGGAACGTACGTCCGTCCGGGCGGCCCGGGGGCGATAATCGGGCGGTATGGACCTCAGTGCCGAACTCAGTGAATTCCTGCGCTCCCGGAGGGCCCGGCTGAAGCCGCAGGACGTGGGCCTGCCGGAGTTCGGCCGGCACCGGCGGGTGCCGGGGCTGCGCCGCGAGGAGCTGGCGCAGCTGGCGGGGGTGTCCGTGGCGTACTACACCCGGCTGGAGCAGGGCAACGGGCGGAACGTGTCCATGGAGGTCCTGGACTCGATCGCGCGGGCGCTGCGGCTGAGCGACACCGAGCGGGCACATCTGACGCATCTGGCGAAGCCGACGGTGAAGAAGCGGCAGCGGGCGGCGATCGCGCGTCCGCAGCGGGTGCGGCCGGGGCTCCAGCACCTCCTGGACGCCATGGACGGGGTGCCTGCGTTCGTGCTGGGCCGCCGGGGCGACATCCTGGCCTGGAACCGGATGGCGCGGGCCCTGATGGGCGATTTCGAGGCCTGGGAGCCGGGCGACCGGAACATCGCCCGGATGATCTTCCTGGAACCGAACGCGCGCGATCTCTACGCCGACTGGGAGTGCAAGGCGGTCGAGGTGGTCAGCGCGCTGCGGCTGTACGCGGGCTGCTACCCGGACGACAAGGAGCTGCTCGCGCTGGTCGGCGAGCTGTCGGTGCGCAGTGAGGAGTTCCGCTCGCTGTGGGCGGCGCACACGGTGGCCGACAAGGGGCACGGGCAGAAGCGGCTGCGGCATCCGCTGGTGGGCGAGATGACGCTGTCGTACGAGTCGCTGAAGGTGGCCGGGGACGATCCGGACCTGATGCTCGTGACGTACCACGCGGAGCCGGGGACGCCCTCGGCGGACGCGCTGCGGCTGCTCGCGCAGTGGGGTGTGGACGAGGCCGTGGACGTACGGAAGTGACAGGAGAAGGGCCCCCTCCCGCTGCGGGAGGGGGCCCTTCTCACGTACGGCTTCGGATCAGACCGCGGAGCCGGCCTTCCACTCCGACCAGCTCATGTTCCAGCCGTTGAGGCCGTTGTCGGGCTTGATCGTCTTGTCGTTGGAGTTCTTGACGATGACGACGTCGCCGATGAGCGAGTGGTCGAAGAGCCAGGCGGCCGTCTGGTTGGGGTCGCCGGCGCCCTTGACGTCGGCGAGGCCGACGCAGCCGTGGCTGGTGTTCACGCTGCCGAAGATCGACCGCGCGCCCCAGTAGTTGCCGTGGATGAAGGTGCCGGAGGTGGACAGGCGCATGGCGTGCGGCACGTCCTTGATGTCGTACTCGCCCTTGCCGTCGTCGTCGGTGAAGCCGACGGTGGCGCCGTTCATCCGGGTCTCCTTGAACTTCTCGGAGATCACCATCTGACCGTTGTAGGTGGTGTTCTCCGGGGAGCCGGCGGAGATCGGGATGGTCTTGATCGTCTTGCCGTCCTGCTTGACCGTCATGGTCTTGGTGGCGACGTCGACGGTCGAGACCTGGTTGCGGCCGATCTTGAAGGTGACGGTCTTCTGCTGGACGCCGAAGACGCCGTCAGCGCCCTCGACGCCGTCGAGGTTCAGCTTCAGCGTGACGGTCGAGCCCTCGGTCCAGTACGCGTCGGGGCGGAAGTCCAGGCGCGTCGAGCTGAACCAGTGGCCCACGACCTCCTGGCCGGAGCTGGACGTGACGGTGATGCCGCCCTGGACGGCCTTCTTGTCGGTGATCGCCTTGTTGAAGTTGATCGAGACCGGCATGCCGACGCCGACGGTCGAGCCGTCCTCGGGCGTGAAGTTGCCGATGAAGCTGTTGGCCTGCGAGACGGTGGTGAACGAGGAGTTCTCGTGGGCCTCCAGGCCCTCCGCGTCGGTGGCGGTGGCGGCGATCTTGTAGACCGTGGCCCGCTTGAGCGGCCCGCTCGGCTTCCAGCTGAGCCCGTCGGCCGCTATGTCGCCCTTGACCTCGGCGCCCTCGGCGGAGGTCATGGTGACCTCGGTGAGCTTGCCCTCGGTCACGGTGACCTTGGCGTCGTTGTTGATGGAGGCGTTCTGCGCGCCGTTCTTCGGCGAGATGGTGATCTGCGCCTTGGAGGTCTTCTGTGCGGCCGCCTCGTCGACCTGAGCCTGTGACTGCGGCGTCGCGGAACCGGAGGCGCTGCCGTCCTTGTCCCCGTCGTTGCACGCCGAGAGCACGAGTACGCCGCTGAGCACCGCGGCCGCGGCCGCCAGGCTCCTGCGGCGCTTGCCGACCGTCATCACACGCTTCTCCATCGTCGCCGGTTCCCTGCCAACATCTTCTATGAACGCCCATGACACCCCGTCCGGTTCCGTGACCGGAGGGTTTGTGGGGAACACCACTGATCCACACGCGCGGGCGGAGCATCCGGTTCCCCAGGCCGCGGAAAGGCCCCGGGACGGCGTCCCGGGGCCCGCGAACAGGGCGGATACCGGCCCTACGGCTGGTCGTCGTCTTCCTCGGCACCATCTTCCTCGCCGAGGTCCCACTCCAGCGCATCGGGGTCGTAATCGATCTCCTCGCTGGACCAGGAGGCCTGGACCATCTCGATGCCGGGGACGTCGCGGATCAGATCGAAGGGCTCGACGAGATAGGCGAGCGCCTCGGCGCTGTCCTCGCGGGCGGCCTCGCGCGCGTGCACCCGCTCCTCCTCGGGCATGAACTCGTCGGCGTCGATCCGGGCCTCGGCGGCCTCGGTCAGTTCGGCCGGTCCGTCGATCTCCAGGACGACATCGACGCGAAGGCGGACATAGCGTGCGTTCTCAGATGTGCTCATGGGTCGGAGCGTAGGGGTCCGGAGGGGCTCGGCTTTCCCGCGACCCGCTGTGTTCCGTAGCATCGGCGCACCGACCAATTCGCGGTTTCCGCAAGGGGGATCGAAATTTCCGTGTCCGCCGCCCGACGCCCACTGCTGACCGCCACCGCCGCGGGGACGCTGCTGTGCGCCCTGTGGTTCGTGCCGTCCGCGAACGCCACCGACGAGCAGGGCGGAGCGCGGGTCGGGGTGACGCGGGACGCCGGCCTCGGGGACGACGGACGGCTGGCCGAGACGGGGGGCGGGGACACCACGCCGTATCTCCTCGGCGGGACCGGTTTCCTGGGGGTCGGGGCGGGTTTCGTGGCGCTCGCGATGCGGCGCCGGGGCCGCGCCTACTGAGCTCCGCACGCATGCGGGAAGGGCCGCCCCCGGATGCCGGGGGCGGCCCTTTCGTACAGCTCGTGGTTACGCCAGCGGGCCGGTGACCGGCTCCACGGCCGCGACCAGCTTCCCCTCGCGTACGAAGGCGTCGGCGGCGGCCAGGTCGGGGGCGAGGAACCGGTCCGGGCCCGGGCCCTCGACGCCGGCCGCGCGCAGGGCGTCGATGACGGCCTGCGAGGCGGGCGCCGGGGTCAGGCCGGCGCGGAGCTCGACGCCGCGGGTGGCGGCATACAGCTCGACCGCGATGATCCGGTTGAGGTTGCCGATCGCGGTGCGCAGCTTGCGGGCGGCGGACCAGCCCATGGAGACGTGGTCCTCCTGCATCGCGGAGGACGGGATGGAGTCGGCGGAGGCCGGGACGGCGAGCCGCTTCATCTCGCTGACCAGGGCGGCCTGCGTGTACTGGGCGATCATCAGGCCCGAGTCGACGCCGGCGTCGTCCGCGAGGAACGGCGGGAGGCCGTGCGAGCGGTTCTTGTCGAGGAGCCGGTCGGTGCGGCGCTCGGCGATGGAGCCGAGGTCGGCGGCGGCGATCGCGAGGAAGTCGAGGACGTACGCGACGGGGGCGCCGTGGAAGTTGCCGTTGGAGCGGACCTCGCCGCTGGTCAGGACGACCGGGTTGTCGACGGCGGCGGCGAGCTCGCGCTCGGCGACGAGCCGGGCGTGGGCCATGGTGTCGCGGCCGGCGCCGGCGACCTGCGGGGCGCAGCGCACCGAGTAGGCGTCCTGGACGCGGGGGGCCTCGCCGGCCTGGGCGTGGCCGGTGAGGCCGGAGCCCTTGAGGACGGCCAGCATGTTGGCGGCGGAGGCGGCCTGGCCGGGGTGCGGGCGGATGGCGTGCAGCTCGGGCTCGAGGACCCTCTCGGTGCCGAGGAGGGCTTCGAGGGAGAGCGCGGCGGTGACGTCGGCCGACTTGAAGAGCGTGTCGAGGTCGGCGAGGGCCATGATCAGCATGCCGAGCATGCCGTCCGTGCCGTTGAGGAGGGCGAGGCCCTCCTTCTCCTTGAGCTCGACGGGCGCGATGCCGGCGGCGGCGAGGAGCTCGCCGGCGGGCTTGACCACGCCGTCGGGGCCTTCGGCGTCGCCCTCGCCCATGAGCGCGAGGGCGCAGTGGGAGAGCGGGGCGAGGTCGCCGGAGCAGCCGAGGGAGCCGTACTCGTGGACGACCGGGGTGATGCCGGCGTTGAGGACGTCGGCCATGGTCTGGGCGACCTCGGGGCGGACGCCGGTGTGCCCGGAGGCGACGGTCTTCAGGCGGAGGAACATCAGGGCGCGCACGACCTCGCGCTCGACGCGCGGGCCCATGCCGGCGGCGTGCGAGCGGACGATGTTGCGCTGGAGCTGGGCGCGGAGCTCGTGGCTGATGTGACGGGTGGCGAGCGCGCCGAAGCCGGTGGAGACCCCGTAGACGGGCTCGGGCTTGGCGGCGAGCGCGTCGACGATGTCACGGGCGGCGGCGAGGGCGTTCACGGCCTCGGTCGACAGCTCGACGCGGGCGCCGTGGCGGGCGACGTCGATGACGTCCTGCGGGGTCGTGCCGGACGTGCCGAGGACGACTGTCTGCATATCCATATTCAGCACCCTACGGATTGAAGACGTGCATGTCACTAGTCGATTTCGTCACCGTCCCTCCAGGGGACGGACCCTTACCGAACCGATCCTCTCCGACGGGCCTCCGGTCCGCCGCCCGGCGTCCCCGCCACCACCGCCCGTCTCGGGACGTCCCAGCGCGCGGTGGGACCCGTGCGGGGCGCCCGGCACGGCTAGTTTCCCCCTGACCGCCACCCACAGCACCAGCAACCTCCAGGGGGACTCCATGCGCACCCGCACCGCCGCCTTCGCGATGGCCACGCTCGCCGCGGCCGCCCTCGGCTCCTTCGCGACCGCCGCTCCGGCCCAGGCCG
Organism: Streptomyces sp. NPDC055815; assembly: GCF_053616475.1. NCBI lineage: Bacteria > Bacillati > Actinomycetota > Actinomycetes > Kitasatosporales > Streptomycetaceae > Streptomyces > Streptomyces sp. NPDC055815. Next base: position 37,110 of record NZ_JBSHDU010000065.1, read on the forward strand.
CCGACCGGTACAACATCGAGATCGACCTCGCCGACGGCAAGTGCCTCGACGTGCCCGAATCCAACTTCAGCAACGGCGTGGACGTCCAGGAGTGGAGCTGCAACGGCACCAACGCCCAGCGCTGGGACGTCGTGTACGTCAGCGGCCAGTACTTCCAGGTGCGGGTGCACGCCAAGCCCGGTCTGTGCCTGAACAACTGGAACAGCGGCGGCGCCAAGAGCGACCCCATCAAGCTCTACCCCTGCAACAGCAGCACCGACTCCTGGTTCAACCAGGTCGGTTCGGGCTGGAACAACTACTTCCAGTTCCAGCCCAAGAACGCCGCCTCCACCTGCGTCACCGCCTGGGGCGGCACCGCCCAGGGCGCCAGGATGAAACTCGACACCTGCTCCAACAACAGCTACGGCTCCTACTTCGACCTGTGGAACATCGTCCACTCGGAGAACTGAGCCCTCACGGGCCGCGCCCCTCCGAGGCGTCCGGATCCGCCGGCAGCGGGCGCGCCGTGACCGGCCCCGTCGGCGGCGCGTCGCGGAAGCGGCGGCGGTCACGGGCTCCCGGAGGGGCGTCGGCGAGGCGGATGACCGTGCCGTCACGGCCCGCGACGACGGGCTTCGAGGAACGGTCGGCCTTGGCCTGGTACTGGGCGGCGTCGGCGAGCCGGAAGAGGCGCCGGGCCGACCTGAGCGGCCCGATGGGGTCGCCGGTGGACGCCACCCCGCAGGCCACGCCCTCGCCGAGCTCCAGCTCCGCCGCCCGTACGCACAGCTCCTCGGCGACCGCGACGACCTCGTCCGCCGTCGGGCCGACGGTGAGCAGACAGAACTCGTCGCCGCCGAGGCGGGCCGCGAGGGCGCCGGGGAGCATGGCGCCGCAGCGGGAGAGCACCGAGCCGAAGCGCTCCAGGAGCCGGTCGCCGACGGCGTGGCCGTGGGTGTCGTTGACCCGCTTGAGGCCGTTCAGATCGCAGACCATCAGGCTCACCACGGAGCCGTCCGCCCGGTAGCGCTCGATGGCCTCGTCGAGGCGGGTGTCGACGGCCCGGCGGTTGGCGAGACCGGTCAGCGGATCGGTGAAGGCCAGCTTGCGGACCTCCTCCAGGCGCTCGGCCTGGGCGATGCCGGCGGCGACGACGGCCGCCAGGACGGTCGCGAAATCGGCGTCCGCGCGGCTGAAAGGTTTCTCCTGCGGCGGCCGGGCCACGTACAGCTCACCCCACGCGCGCCCGTGCAGCACGATCGGGGCGACCACGCAGCAGCCGCGCCCCCGCCGCCGCAGACCCGTCACCCGGCCGGTGGCGACGGGGTCGGCGGCGGTCTCCACCCAGGCGTCCGGCTCCCCGCCGCCCGCCCACTGCTCGTGCAGGAACTCGGTGATCTCGGGGAACTGGTGCACCGGATACGTCTCCGAGTCCGGGAACTCCTCCTCGCCCACGGCCCGGTCCCCGGCGTTCACCAGGACCTTCAGCCGGCCGTGGTCCCGCTCCCAGACGGACAGCGCGGCGAAGCTCCCGTCGAGCCCTTCGCAGGCCCCGAGCGCCGCCGCCCGCCAGAACTCACGCGGAGTGTGCGCCGCCGCCATCCCCTGCGCCAGCGCCACCACGGCCCGCAGCCGCACGTCCTCACCCATTCCTCCAGCTTAGGGAGGTTTGATCCGTTTTCCCTTCCGAGACGTCACCGTAAGTCACATTTGGTACAAAACGGTAAGAATCGGGATGGGAATCCGGGATCGGATCACTCGCCCGGCCAGTTCGGCTTCCGCTTCTCGTTGAACGCCGCCACGCCCTCCGCCCGGTCGCCCGAGAAGGCCACCGAACGCCAGGCCGCGTCCTCGACCTCCAGGCCCGCCCGCAGGTCCAGGCCCTGACCGAGCCGCATCGCCCGCTTCGCGGCGCGCAGACCGACCGGCGAGTTCGCCGCGATCCGCCCGGCGAGCTCCAGGGCCGCCGTCCGGGCGTCGTCCTCCAGGAGGTCGACGAGACCGAGCTCGCGGGCCTCCGCCGCCTCCACCCGGCGGGCCGTGAAGACCAGCTCGGCGGCGCGCGCCGCACCCACCCGGCGCGGGAGCAGCTGCGTACCGCCGCCGCCGGGGATGACGCCCACGGAGACCTCGGGGAGGCCGACGACGGCGGTCGCGTCGGCGACGATGACGTCGCAGGCCAGCGCCAGCTCGAAGCCGCCGCCGAGGGCGAAGCCGTGCACGGCGGCGACGGTCGGCATCGGCAGCTCCAGGACGCCCGTGTAGCAGGCGCGGGCGGTGGGCCGCTGGCGGACGAGCTCGGCGTCGGTGAAGGAGTTGCGCTCCTTCAGGTCGGCGCCGACGCAGAAGGCGCGGTCGTTCGAGGAGGTCAGGACGGTGACGCGGACCTCGGGGTCGGCGGCGAGGGCCTCGCAGGCCGCGCCGATGGAGCGGGCCATCTCGGAGGAGACGGCGTTCATGGCCTTGGGCCGGTCGAGGACCAGCTCCGCCACGTGACCGTCCTTCCGGACCACCACGAACTCACCAAAGCGCTGCTCGGACATGACCCCACACCCTCCCGGTTCAGACCTGTTAACGGCTGTTAACAGGCGTTCACCGGGAGATCCTAAGTCGGTCGGCGGCTCAGGAGCCAGGGTTCCACGACACCGAGGCCACGGACCGGGCGCTGCCACATGGGCTGGAGCGCGAAGCGGTACGTGGCGGGCTTGCGGCCCTCCTTCTCGGCGCGGGCCGCCTCCTCGGCCGCCTCCGCCTCCGAGGCGGGCGCCTCGCCCGTGCGGGTCAGCTCCTCCGCGAGGGCGCCGTCGACAAGGACGGCGTCCTTCGGGGCTATCGAGGTGAGACGGCTGGCCAGGTTCACCGTGGTGCCGAAGACATCGCCCATCCGGGTCGTCACGGTGCCGAACGCGATGCCGACCCGCAGCGCGGGCATCGTCTCGTCGTGGCCGAGGGTCTCGATGAGCCGCAGCGCGATCTCGGCGGCCGTGCCGGGGTCGTCGGCGCAGTACAGCACCTCGTCGCCGAGGGTCTTGATCAGCCGGCCGCCGTGCGCGGCGACCAGGTCGGCGCAGGTCGTCTCGAAGGCCTCGACGAGCTCGCCGAGCTCCTCCTCCTCCAGGCGGCGGGTGAGCCGGGTGAAGCCGACGAGGTCCGCGAAGCCGACGGCGAGCCTCCGGTCGACCATCTCCTCGTCGTCGGCGGCCTGCACGACCCGGCCGGTGGCGGCGGCGAGCTGCCGGCGCCACACGTAGATGAGGAACTCCTCCAGCTCGGGCAGGAGCAGCTCGACCAGCGGATACGTGACCTCGGTACGGGTCATGCCGGGCTCGGGCGGCTCGGTGAGGCCCTCCAGGAACGAGTCGATCTGCCACTCGGCGAGCCGGGCGGTGGTCTGTCCGGTGGACCGGGCGACCTGCACGGCCATCGGCTCGCTGAGCAGCCCCGCCTCGACGAGGCCGGCGAGCCGCCGCAGGGCGAGGACGTCGGCCTCGGTGAGCGCCTTGGCCTGGCCGATGTCGGCGAAGCCCATGGCACGCCAGAAGCGGGAGGCCAGCTCCATGGAGACGCCGGCGGTGCGGGCGGCCTGGAACGGGGTGTAGCGGCGGTCGGCGCCGAGGATGAGCTGTTCGAGGCGGATGGCGAGCGGGTCGTGGCTCGGCTCGGCCGTGTGGTCGACCTCGTGGTGGGGCGTGGGGTACGTCGGCGGTTCGGCTCCGCCGCCCGCGTTCGCGTCGTCGACGGTCACCGGCCGCCTCCTGCCCGTTCCCTGCCCACTTGCCCTGCCGATCTGTCGCCTGGATCGCGCTCCACGATACGACAGGTGTGTGCTGGCTCACCCCCGAACGGTGCGCGGGCCCTCCGGGTGGACGGCCTGGAGGGCGCGGCGCGCGGCATCCGGTCAGGTCCGCAGGTGGACGATGTCGCCCGCTCCCACGGCCTCCGTGCCGCCGCCCTCCGTCTCGACGACCAGGCGGCCGTCTCCGTCGAGGGCCACGGCCTCCCCCTCCAGCATGCGCTCGCCGGGGAGCTCGGCGCGGACACGGCGGCCGAGGGTGGCGCAGCCGGCCGCGTAGGCGACCTGGAGGCCGGAGGCCTCGGGGTCCCCGTCGGCCCGCACCCAGTCGCCGTACCACTGGGCGAGGGAGCGCAGGACGGCCCGCAGGAGGGTGTCGCGGTCGGTGGAGACCGCGCCGGCGAGGAGCAGGGAGCCGGCCGCCGGGACGGGCAGTTCCTCCTCACGGAGGGTGACGTTGATGCCGAGGCCGACGACGATGGCGTCGGCTCCGGCCCGCTCGGCGAGGATGCCGCCGGTCTTGCGCTCCTCGCCGCCGACGGAAACCAGGACGTCGTTGGGCCACTTGAGGGAGGTGTCGACGCCGGCGGCCTTCGAGAGGCCGGTGGCGGCCGCCACGCCGGTCAGCAGCGGGAGCCAGCCCCAGCGGTGGACGGGCACGGCCGGCTTGAGCAGGACGGAGAGGAAGAGCCCGGAGCGGGCGGGCGCGCTCCAGGTCCGGTCGAGCCGACCGCGCCCCGAGGTCTGCTCCTCGGCGACGAGCACGGCCCCTTCGGGCAGTTCGTCGGCGCGGGCGGCGAGGTCACTGTTGGTGGATCCGGTGCTGGTGACCACGTCGAGCGAGGTCCACAGCCCCTCGGGAAGGACGAGCGCACGGCGCAGCGCGGGGGCGTTCAGCGGGGGCCGGTCGAGGTCGGACCAGGGTCCGCCTGAGCCTTGAGAGGTCGTCATGCAAGCCAGACTAGGTGTGGCAAAGACCGCAGTGCCGAACCGTATCGCCGTCGATACGCTACGGGTCAGTAGGCCAGCAGTAGCCCATTCGTAGTCAACGAACCCCCCGTGACCAGGCAGGGAGCCGCATCCCGATGTCCGAGCCGGCAGAGCAGTACGAGATCGACATTCACACGACCGCGGGCAAGATCGCGGACCTCAAGCGCCGTATCGACGAGGCCACGCACGCCGGCTCGGAGCGCGCGGTGGAGAAGCAGCACGCCAAGGGCAAGCTGACGGCGCGCGAGCGGATCGACCTTCTCCTGGACGAGGGTTCGTTCGTGGAGCTGGACGAGTTGGCCCGGCACCGGTCCACCAACTTCGGTCTTGAGAAGAACCGGCCGTACGGGGACGGTGTCGTCACCGGGTACGGGACCGTGGACGGCCGTCCGGTCGCCGTGTTCTCGCAGGACTTCACGGTCTTCGGCGGCGCGCTCGGCGAGACGTACGGTCAGAAGATCATCAAGGTGATGGACTTCGCGCTGAAGACCGGCTGCCCGGTCATCGGCATCAACGACTCCGGCGGCGCCCGCATCCAGGAGGGCGTGAGCGCGCTCGGCATGTACGGCGAGATCTTCCGGCGGAACACGCACGCGTCGGGCGTGATCCCGCAGATCTCGCTGATCGTGGGTCCCTGCGCGGGCGGTGCGGTGTACTCCCCCGCGATCACCGACTTCACGGTGATGGTCGACCAGACCTCGCACATGTTCATCACCGGTCCTGACGTCATCAAGACGGTCACCGGCGAGGACGTGGGCTTCGAGGAGCTGGGCGGCGCCCGGACGCACAACTCGACCTCGGGCGTGGCGCACCACATGGCCGGGGACGAGAAGGACGCGATCGAGTACGTGAAGTCGCTGCTCTCGTACCTGCCGTCGAACAACCTCTCCGAGGCGCCCGCCTTCCCCGAGGTCGCGGAGACCGGGGTGACGGACGAGGACCGCGAGCTCGACACGCTGATCCCGGACTCGGCGAACCAGCCGTACGACATGCACAAGGTCATCGAGCACGTCCTGGACGACGGGGAGTTCCTGGAGACCCAGGCCTTGTTCGCGCCGAACATCGTGACCGGTTTCGGCCGCGTCGAGGGCTTCCCGGTCGGCGTGGTCGCGAACCAGCCGATGCAGTTCGCGGGCTGCCTGGACATCAACGCCTCCGAGAAGGCCGCGCGGTTCGTCCGGACGTGCGACGCCTTCAACATCCCGGTGCTGACGTTCGTGGACGTGCCGGGCTTCCTGCCGGGTGTGGACCAGGAGTACGGCGGCATCATCCGGCGCGGCGCGAAGCTGATCTACGCGTACGCGGAGGCGACGGTCCCGCTGATCACGGTCATCACGCGGAAGGCCTTCGGCGGCGCGTACGACGTCATGGGCTCCAAGCACCTGGGCGCCGACCTGAACCTGGCGTGGCCGACGGCGCAGATCGCGGTCATGGGCGCGCAGGGCGCCGTCAACATCCTGCACCGCCGCACCATCGCCGATGCGGAGGACCAGGAGGCCGAGCGGGCGCGGCTGATGCAGGAGTACGAGGACGCCCTGCTCAACCCGTACATCGCGGCCGAGCGCGGCTACATCGACGGTGTGATCCTGCCGTCGGACACGCGCCCGCAGATCGTGAAGGGCCTGCGTCAGCTCCGTACGAAGCGGGAATCCCTGCCTCCGAAGAAGCACGGCAACATCCCGCTCTAGCCCCTCCCGGACCGTCAAGGAGCCGACATGATCAAGGTCGTACGAGGCAACCCGACTCCGGAGGAGTTGGCCGCCGCACTGGCGGTGGTTCAAGCCCGGGCCGCGGCCACGGCGGCGGCGTCCGCCGAGGCGGGCGGCCCGGCGGTACCGGAGGGGTGGTCGGATCCCTCCCGTATCGCACGGGCGGTACGGCACCGGCCGGGCCCCCGGGCCTGGGCGCGGTCGTACTGGCCCGTGTAGTCGTCGCGGTACGTCGTCGCGGTACGTCGTCGCGGTACGTCGTCGCGGAACGTGGAAAGGCCGGATCCCTTGTGCGGGGGGTCCGGCCTTTCGCATGCCCGTCTCTTCGACGCTCACGTGCGGCGGAGGAAGACGCCCGCCAGTACGGCTCCGGCGGCGACGATCGCGGCGTTGACGAGGACCGCGAGGCCGATGCCGTCGAGGAGGACGGGCGCGGTGACGACGACGGCGCTCATGATCGGGGTGCCCATGGTGATGCCGACCTGCTGGGTCATGGTCGCGAGCCCGGTCGCCATGCCCTGCTCGCTGTCGGGGAGCCCCGAGGTGGCGGTGACCATGAAGCCGACGATCGCGAGCATGTTGCCGACGCCGCCGGCGAAGGTGGCGGTGAGCAGCAGCGCGAGGCCGGAGCGGTCGTCGCCGAGTCCGTAGAGGGCGAGGGTGGCGAGGGCCTGGAGGAGTCCGCCGGAGACGAGGGCGGAGCGGGCGCCGAAGCGGCCGATGAAGCGGGAGGCGGCGACGCCGCCGAGGATCGTGCCGGCGCCGAGGACGCCGAAGGAGAGTCCGGCGGCGAGCGGGGAGAAGCCCAGGACGTCCTGGAGGTAGAGGGTCATCAGGAAGACCAGCGAGGTCTCGGTGACGAAGGCGACGAGCCCGGCGAGGTTGCCCCAGACGACCGTGCGGCGCTTCAGGACGTGGATCGGGACGAGGGGCGAGGCGGCCCGCCGTTCGACGAGGACGAAGGTGGCGAGGAGCGCGGCGCCCGCGGCGAGGGCGACGAGCGCGGCGGGGTCGGTCCAGCCGTGCTCGCCGGTGAGGGTGAGGCCGTAGACGAGGGCGAGGAGTCCGCCGGTGACGGTGATCGCGCCGGGTACGTCGAGGCGGGGGCGGAGGGGCGGGCGGCTCTCCTGGAGGACGGCGGGGGCGACGAGGAGGACGGCGAGGGCCACCGGCACGTTGAGGAAGAAGGCCCAGCGCCAGGAGAGCAGGTCGGTGAGGACGCCGCCGAGGATCGCGCCGGTGGTGAAGCCCGCGGACATCAGGGCGCCGTTCAGGCCGAGCGCCTTGGCGCGCAGCGGGCCCTCGGGGAAGGACGACGTGAGCAGGGAGAGCCCGGCGGGGGTCACGGCGGCCGTGGCGAGGCCCTGGGCGACGCGGGCGGCCATGAGGACCTCGGGGCCGGTGGCGAGTCCGCCGGCGAGGGAGGAGACGCCGAGGAGGGCCATGCCGCCGAGGAAGAGGCGGCGGCGGCCGACCAGGTCGGCGACGCGCCCGAAAAGGAGGGTGAATCCGGCGGCGGCGAGGGCGAAGGCGGTGGCGATCCACTGGAGGCCGCCGAGGGTGAAGCCGAGTCCCTGGCCGATGACGGGCAGGGCGACGTTCAGGATCGAGAAGTCGACGGCCAGCATGAACTGGGCGAGGAGGAGGACGACGAGGACGAGCCGCATCCGGCCGGTCATGCGGTCGGGGTGGGCGGTGGAGGGGGCGGGGAGATCGACGGCAACCATGCAGGAACCCCTTAATGGGAAGCTCGTTCCGTTAAGATGTCCCGTACCGTAGCAGAGTCGAAGGCGTTAATGGAACAGGAGACCCGTTTGACTGAGAGCCGACCGGCCTCGCCCGGCACCATGCGCCCCGGCGGCCGCACCGCGAAGGTCCGCAGAGCGGTCCTCGACGCCACCCTGGACGCGCTCGCCGACACCGGCTTCCACGCGCTGAACATGGACCGGATCGCCGCGAGCGCCGGCGTCGGGAAGACCACCGTCTACCGCCGCTGGGGCTCCCCCGCCGGCCTGGTCACCGACCTCCTGCACGACATGGCCGAGCAGTCGCTGCCCGCCTCCGACACCGGCAGCCTCCCGGGCGACCTGCGGGCCAACGCCGAACTCGTCCGGGCCACCCTCGTGGACCCCCGCATGGGCGCCGTCTTCCGCGCGGTCATCGCCGCGGCGGCCTGCGACGAGGAGTGCGCCCGCGCCCTCGCCGGCTTCTACCGGACCCGGCTCGCCGAATGGGCCCCCGTCGTCGTCCGCGGCACGGCGCGCGGTGAGATCCCGACGGGGACGGACCCCCTCGAACTCCTCCGCGCCGTCTCCGCGCCGCTCTACTACCGCTTCACGGTCACCCGCGAGGAACTCGACGGGGCCGTCGCGGAACGGGCCGTGACGGCGGCGCTCGCGGCGGCGCGGGACGGGGTGTTCGTACGGGACGGGGTCCCCGAATAGTCCTTCCGCACCGGGGCGCCTGAGTATCCGTACTCAGGCGTTCCGCCCGCCCCACCCGCAGGATCGGAGGCATGCTGTGGTCCGACCCGAAGAACCAGCCGCCGAAGTTCCTGCGCGACATGCAGGCGATGCTGCGCCGCACCGGCGTGCTCCTTGCGCTCGCGATGGTGGTGGCGATGTTCGTGGCGAGCGCACGCTGACCATACGCGCGCGTACCCCAGGCCACGCCCTCGTCCGACGGACCACGCGCGCGCGTGCGCACGCCCGTACTGGCTACGCTGCCCCCATGACTGCTGATCCGCGCCGTGTCGTGCTCGCCTCCGCCTCCCCCGCCCGGCTCGGTCTGCTCCGGCAGGCCGGACTCGCCCCCGAGGTGATCGTGAGCGGCGTCGACGAGGACAAGGTCCACGCCCCGACCCCGGCGGAACTCGCGCTCGCCCTCGCGGAGGCGAAGGCCGCCCATGTGGCCGCCAAGCCCGAGGCGTTCGGCGCGCTCGTCATCGGCTGCGACTCGGTCCTGGAGCTCGACAAGCAGGCCCTCGGCAAGCCGGCCGACGCCGAGGAGGCCACCGCCCGCTGGAAGGCGATGCGCGGCCGCGTCGGCATCCTGCAGACCGGCCACTGCGTGTACGACACGGCCGCCAAGCGCTACGAGTCGGCGACGGCCTCCACCGTGGTCCGGTTCGGCGAGCCGACGGACGAGGAGATCGCCGCGTACGTGGCGAGCGGCGAACCGCTCCACGTGGCGGGCGCGTTCACCCTGGACGGCCGCTCGGCCCCGTTCATCGACGGCATCGACGGCGACCCGGGCAACGTGATCGGCCTGTCCCTCCCGCTCCTGCGCCGCCTCCTGCGCAAGCTGGACGTCGAGATCACCGACCTCTGGGCCTGAGGTCCCGGCCTCCGGGCCCGGGTCAGCCGGCGGCCGGCGCCCCTTCGGGGGCGTCGGCCTTCTGCGCGGGCTCCTTCTCGTACGCCACCAGGGTGAGGACGACGAGTCCGAGGACGGTCACCAGGAAGGCGAACTCGGGCCAGCCGAGCAGGGCGACGGCGACCGCGCCGAGGATGCCGTGGACGACCGCGCAGCCGATGAGGAGGCCGCGGCCGAAGCGGCCGGGGCGGCGGTCGCGGACGCCCGCGACGAGGGCGACGAGGGCGCAGACGGCGAGGGCGACGCCGGAGGCGATGCCGAGTCCCCAGGTGCCGGCGACCATCGCGTCGGGGTCCATGCCGTCGAGGGACATCGACTGGGCCTCCAGGAAGCCGGCCATGACGGCGTTGATCGCGACGATGCCGGGCGCTTCGAGGAAGAGCACCGCGGCCGTCACGAGGGCTATCGGTCTGCGGGCCACCTCGGCCACCCCCTGAAATCGCCTGTTACCGACAGTACGGTCGACAGCGCGAAGGCTACTGGCCGGTAAACCCTCGGACAAGAGTTCGCGCACGGCGGGCGGCGGCGGACGGCGCGACGGCTACGGGGCAAAGAATCGTTGAGCCATTCGTAGGGACTCCACAAAGAAACCCGAATGGCCCCTGGCTCCACGAACAGAGACCTGCGCCACACCTCGGAGCTACTGTGCCGTAAAGGAACCCTGCGTACCGTGGTGCGACAAGGGAAATCACGACCCGAGCGGGCCCGGGGTCACGCTCCGTGTGGGCAAGCTCACCACTGGGGACGGGTCGAAAGGCCGTGTCGGCAGTCCCTAAACTCAGCTTGTTTCAAGGAGGGAGCCATCGTGCGCAAGGTGCTCATCGCCAACCGTGGCGAAATCGCTGTCCGTGTGGCCCGGGCGTGCCGGGACGCGGGTATCGGCAGCGTGGCCGTGTAC
>NZ_JBSHDU010000066.1:0-46395 GCF_053616475.1 Streptomyces sp. NPDC055815
GCCCGTGCCCGTCGCGGCGCCGGAGCCCCGGCCGGCGGGCGTGGCGGACCCGCGGCCGCCGGAGCTGCCGGAGCCGCGGCCCGAGGCCGGTGCGGCCGTGTCCGTACCACCGTTTCCGGCTCCGGAACCGGCCGGACGGCGACGACGGCGGCCACCGCCCGTGCCGGTACCGCCCGTCCCCGTCGCCTTGCGCGGCGGGGTCGGCTGCGGGACCTCGATGACGACCGGCACGCCCGAGGGCTCCCGGGCGCCGGTGAGCTCGGCGAGCTCCTCGTCGCTGGACCTGATCTGCGCCGTCCGGGGGCTGATGCCCGCGTTCGACATCAGCCGGCCCATGTCCCGCTTCTGCTCGGGCAGGACCAGGGTGAAGACGCTGCCGGACTCGCCGGCGCGGGCCGTGCGGCCACCCCGGTGCAGATAGTCCTTGTGGTCGATCGGCGGGTCGACGTTCACGACCATGTCGAGGTCGTCGACGTGGATGCCGCGGGCCGCCACGTTCGTCGCGACGAGCGTGGTGACCTGGCCCGTCTTGAACTGGTCCAGGGTCCGGTTGCGCTGCGGCTGCGAGCGGCCGCCGTGCAGCCCGGAGGCCCGGACGCCGTTGGCCAGGAGCCGCTTGACCAGCCGGTCCACGGACCGCTTGGTGTCCATGAAGAGGATCGTCCGGCCCTCGCGGGCCGCGATCCGCAGCGTGACCGCCTTCTTGTCCGTCTCGTCGAGCACGTAGAGCAGGTGGTGCTCCATCGTGGTCACCGCACCGGCCGAGGGGTCGACCGAGTGCACGACCGGGTCGTCCAGGAACATCTTGACCAGCCGGTCGATGTTCCGGTCCAGGGTCGCGGAGAACAGCAGCCGCTGCCCGCCCGGCTCGACCTGCTTGAGCAGCTTCGTGACCTGCGGCAGGAAGCCCATGTCGGCCATCTGGTCGGCCTCGTCGAGGACGGTGACGGCGACCTGGTCCAGGCGGCAGTCGCCCCGCTCGATGAGGTCGTGCAGCCGGCCGGGCGTGGCGATGAGGACCTCGGCGCCGCGCCGCAGGGACGAGGACTGCCGGGTGATCGACATGCCGCCGACGACCGTGGTGATCCGCAGCCGCAGCGCGGAGGCGTACGGGGTGAGGGCGTCGGTCACCTGCTGGGCGAGCTCGCGGGTCGGCACCAGGACCAGCGCGAGGGGCGCGGTCGGCTCGGCGCGGCGGCCGGCGGTGCGGGCGAGGAGCGCGAGCCCGAAGGCGAGGGTCTTGCCGGAGCCGGTGCGCCCCCGGCCGAGGACGTCACGCCCTGCGATCGAGTTCGGCAGGGTCGCGGCCTGGATCGGGAACGGCTCCGTCACACCCTGCTCGGTGAGCGTCCGCAGCAGCGCGGCCGGCATGTCCAGGTCCTCGAAGGAGGCCACGGGCGGCAGCGCGGGCGTCACCGTCTCCGGAGGAGTGAACTCCTGCGGCGGCGGGGGCGCGGCGGGACGACGGCCGCCGCGGGGGCCCTTCGGCTGGGACGTGGACTTCGCCTGGGCGGTGCGGGGGCCGCGCTTGTGGGGGCGTTCGGAGCGGGTCATTCGTGCCTTCCTGGCCGGTGCGCGGCACAGCCGGGGCCCGCACCTGCGCGATGCGGGCCCCGGCTGTTTCTACCCGGAACACGCGGTGCGGGCCCCGGCTGCTTCTCCCCGGAACACGCGATGCGGGCCCCGGCTGTTTCTACCCGGAACAATAGTGCGCCTCGGGAGCTTCCCGCCCCGGCCGCCCCCTCGGGCGCCCCTCGACGGCCCCCCGACCGCCCGGTTCGGCGTGCCGCCGTGAGCGGCGTCACAGCCGTCGGGTCAGTCTCTGCGTACGGCGACCCCGTCCAGGACCATCGACAGGTACTGGCGGGCGATCTCCTCCGGGCTGTGCCGGCCGCCCGGCCGGTACCAGGACGCGGCGACCCACACGGTGTCGCGGACGAACCGGTAGGTGAGCCGGACGTCGAGGTCGGCGCGGAAGACCCCGGCGGCGACGCCGCGCTCCAGGGTGCCGAGCCAGGCCTTCTCGAACTTGCGCTGCGAGTCGGCCAGATAGCCGAAGCGGGGCTGGTCGACGAGGTGCTGGGACTCCTTCTGGTAGATCGCGACGGCGGCGCGGTGCCGGTCGATCTCCCGGAAGGACTCGGTGACCAGGGCCTCGATGGTCTCGCGGGGGCCGAGCTCGGCGTCGAGCACGGCGTCGTACCCCTCCCACAGCTCGTTCAGGAAGGTGGAGAGGATCTCGTCGAGCATCGACTCCTTGGAGTCGAAGTGGTAGTAGAGGCTGCCGGCGAGCATCCCGGCGGCGTCCGCGATCTTGCGGACGGTGGTGGCGTTGTACCCCTGGGCGGCGAACACCTCGGCCGCCGTGTCGAGGAGTTCACGGCGCCGCTCGGGCCCGCCGCTCACCTGGGTCTTCTTCTTGCTTGCAGTGTTCGGCACGTGCCCATTGTGGTCCTCCGCGCGGGCGGCCGGTGAGGGGTCAGGTCTCCTCGCGGGGCGGACTGTCGTCGTTGCCGCGCCGGAGCGTCCTGGTCGGGCGGCCCGGCGCCCAGCTGCGGAGGACGATCTCCTCGCCGTCCACCCAGGTCCGCACGACCTCGGTCGGCTCCACCCGGAACAGGTGGAAGGGCTGCGGCTCGCCCGCCTCGGCCGCGTACCGGTTCGGCTCCTCCGGGTCGGTGACCTCGACCGCCCGCCCCGAGATCCGGACGTCCCCGCCGCCCATGTCGGTGCCGGCGCCCGGGTTGGCGAGCAGCGCGAACCGGGGGTCGCGGCGCAGGTCGAGCGCCTTGCGGGAGTTCGGCATCATGCCGAACCAGAGCTCCCCGCCGCGGAAGTCGGCCTCGATGCCGCTGAGCCGGGGCGAGCCGTCCTTGCGGAGGGTGGCGAGGGCGTGGTGGGTGTACTGCCCGAAGCGCTCCCGCACGATCGCGGCGAACTCGGGCTCCTCGGCCTCGAAGGCCGGCCAGGTGGTTCCGGTGTCTCCCATGACTGTGTCTCCCATGAGTCCAGGAAACACCGGATACCTGACAGCCACTGTCCGGATTACTCCGGACTCACCAGCGGGTTCAGGCGGCCGCCGCGAGCTCAGCGGGTTCAGGCGGTGGCGGCGCGCTCAGTGGGTTCAGGCGGTCGCCGCGCGCTCCGCCTTGCTGCGCTCCACGCAGAACTCGTTGCCCTCCGGGTCCTTCATGGTCGCCCAGCCGGTGCCGTCCGGGTTCCGGTGGTCCTCGAACAGCGTGGCGCCGAGGCCGAGCAGCCGCTCGACCTCCTCGTCACGCGTGCGGTCCTGCGGCTGGAGGTCGAGGTGGACGCGGTTCTTCCCCGCCTTCCCCTCCGGGACCCGGATGAAGAGGAGGTTCGCGCCGGGCGACTCGACGAGCGCCTCCGGGTCGCCGGGGAAGTCGTCGTCGGCGAGCTTCGCGTCGAGGGCGGCGGCCCAGAAGCTCCCCAGGGCGTAGGCGTCGGCGCAGTCGATGGTCACGTGTCGTACGAGAGAAGTCATGGGCGGCATGATCGCGCGCCCCGGCGACCGGGGGCCACCGATTTCCCCAACGATCAGTCCGTGGCGGCGAGTTGCCTGCCCTCCGTGACCGCCACGAGCGCGGCGAGCGAGGAGCGGGCGCCCTGGAGGTCCTGGATCCTCTCGTCGATGGCGTCGAGCTGGGCGACGAGCATCGGGCTGAGGCAGGGCTCGATCTCCGCCTCGCTGCCGCAGACGCAGTCGAGGACCTCGGCGATGACCCGGGTCGGCAGTCCGGCACCGAGGAGGGCGCGGATGCGGCGTACGACGGCGGGGGCGTCGGAGCCGTAGACTCGCTGGCCACCGGGGGTGCGCTCCGAGTCGAGGAGGCCCTGCTCCTCGTAGTAGCGGAGCAGCCGGACGCTCACCCCGGTCTCGCGCGCCAGCTCACCGATCTTCATGTGACCCCCCTCACATTCGCCCGTCCGCGCTTGAACCTCACATCCGTGTGAGCTCCTACGGTTCCGAGCATGACGAACGACATCAACTCCTCGGACCAGACGATATTCCAGCTCGGCGGCGACCTCCCGGTCCGGCGTGTCGGGTACGGCACGATGCGACTCGCCGACGGGCCCGGCGACCCGACCGGCCCCGAGGCCCGCATCTGGACGGGCCCGGCCGACCGGGCGGCGGCGGTGAAGCTGCTGCGCACGGCCGCCGAGGCGGGCGTGACCCTGTTCGACACGGCCGACGCGTACGCCCTGGGGGCCGGCGAGGAGCTGCTCGCCGAGGCGCTGCATCCGTACGGCGAGGGGGTCGCGGTGGCCACCAAGGTCGGTGTGGTGCGCCCCTCCCCCACCGAGTGGGTGCCGCTGGGCCACCCCGCCTATCTGCGCCAGCAGGCCGAACTGAGCCTGCGCCGGCTGCGGACGGAGCGGATCGACCTGCTGTACCTGCACCGCCTCGACGAGAACGTCCCGGTCGCCGAGCAGGTCGGCGCCCTGAAGCGGCTCCAGGAGGAGGGCAAGGTCCGGCACATCGGGCTCTCGGAGGTGACGGTCGAGCAGCTCACCGAGGCCGAGGCGACGGCGCCGATCGCGGCCGTGCAGAACCTCTACAACCTGGAGACCCGCGACCACGAGCGGGTCGTCGACCACACGGCCGGGCGCGGGATCGCCTTCGTCCCCTTCTTCCCGGTCGCCATGGGCGGGCACGCCGGCCCGGACGGACCGGTCGCCCGCGTGGCCCGCGAGATCGGCGCGACCCCGTCCCAGACGGCGCTGGCGTGGCTGCTGCACCGGGCCCCGCACATCCTCCCGATCCCCGGCACGTCCTCGGCGGCCCACCTCGTGGAGAACCTGGGCGCGCTCGACGTCACCCTCACCGAGGAGCAGTTCGCCCGCCTGGGAGCGGTTTCGGGTTCATGACCGGACGACTCCCTGGGCCCGGGCCGCGGCCAGCCAGGCGGGGAACTCGGCGACCAGCCGGTCGTACAGCTCCGCGTCGGGGATCCGGCTCGGGTCCTGGCCCGCGTGGAAGAAGCCGGCGTTGTCGAGGGGCCGCTTCGCCGGCACGTCCAGCTCGTCGAGCCGGCGCAGGAACTCGAACTGCCGGCTTCCGGGGTCGCCGAAGCCGATGAACTGCCAGAAGAGGGGCAGCCGGGCGGCCTTGCAGACGTACCGCTCGGCGGCGAGCTTGTTGATCGGCCCTCCGTCGGTCTGGAAGACGACGAGGGCGGGCGCGGTGGAGCCGCTGTCCAGGTAGTGGTCGATGACGGCGTCCATGGCGAGGTGGTAGCTCGTCTTGCCCATGTGGCCGAGCCCGGCGACGATCCGGTCGATCCGGCCGACGTGGTCGTCGAGCCGGATGTCGGTCTCGGCGTCGACGTCGGTGGAGAAGAAGACCACCGGCACCCGTCCGTCGTCGTCGAGGTGCGCGGAGAGCCCGAGGACCCGGTCGGCGAGGGCCTGCACGCTGCCGTTGGCGTAGTACGGCTTCATGGACCCCGAGTAGTCGACGACGAGGTAGACGGCGACCCGTTGTCCGCCGATCCCGTGCCGTGCGAGCGAGGCCCCGGCCTCCTTGTAGAGACTCACCAGGGCGGGCGCGGTCTCCTCGACCTTCCGCAGGCTCAGTGCCATCTACTGCTCCCCCTCCAGTTCCTCGATGTCCGCGAGCATGGCGTCGGCCAGGTCGCGTTCGGCTGTGTAGTACCGCTCGGCCCACATGAGGGTGAGCCGGGGGTACGCCCAGGCCTCGTCGGCCCCCGCGTCCGCCACGTCCGCCTCGGCGCGCCGCCGCATGCGCTCGGCGTACTCCCGGTGCGCGGCCAGGATCTCCCGCATCCGCTCGGGTTCGAGGAGGTGGCCGAGCCAGAGCCGCAGCATCGGCCCGTGCTTGAGGACGGGCGGGTCGAGGGGGGCCGTGCGGGCCCAGGTGCGGACGGCGTCGAGGCCCTCGCCGGTGATGCGGTAGACCCGTTTGTCGCGTGTGCCGGCCTCGGGGGCGACGAGCCGCGAGGTGGCGTAACCGCTGTTCTCCAGGCGTTTGAGCTCGCTGTAGATCTGGCTGAAGGAGGGGCTCCAGTAGAAGAGGCCGAGGGACCGGTCGGACCACTTCTTGATGTCGTACCCGGACAACTCCCGTCCGTGGGAAAGGAGTCCGAGCACGGCCCAGCTGGTCGCGGGAAGCTCTGGCACGCTCTCTCGGTCCACCACGGACGGCAGTCTACGGCCCTTCCCTCCCCTCCCTATGCCTGCTAGAAGTATTTCGATTAGGCATAGAGAGACACAGCGCAAGGCCTACCCCCGGGAGGAGCGCCCCGTGAAGTTCTCCATGATCTTCGAAGCACAGCTCGTCGACCCCACCCCCGCCCGCGAACACCAGGTCCTCCACGACTGCGTCGAACAGGCCGTCCTCGCCGAGGAGATGGGCTTCGACCGGATCTGGGCGGTCGAGCACCACTCCCTCGTCCAGTACGCCCACATGAGCGCGTCCGAGATCTTCCTGACCTGGGTCGCGGCCCGCACCCGGACCATCCGGGTCGGCCACGGCGTGGTCACCATGCCCTTCGGCTACCAGCACCCGGTCCGGGTCGCCGAACGCGCCGCCATGCTCGACGTCCTCTCCGGCGGCCGGGTCGACGTCGGCGCGGGCCGGGGCGCGACCCGTCAGGAGACCCGGATGTTCGGGGTGCGCCCGGAGGACACCCGCCCGCAGACCGAGGAGGCCCTGCGGATCTTCGCCTCGGCCTGGCGGGAGCCGGAGCTGGAGTGGCACGGCACGCTGGACATCGGCCCCGGCGCGGTCCTCCCCCGCCCCGTACAGACCCCGCATCCGCCGCTCTTCATGGCCTGCTCGCAGCACGAGTCCCTCCGGCAGGCGGCCGAACTGGGCATCGGCGCCCTGGTGATGGGCTTCGCGGGCGCGGAGGACGTCCGGGCGATGCGCGCGGTGTACGACGAGGCCCTCGCCTCCCGGGACGGCTCCCGGTTCGTCTCCACGGAGGTCAACGACCACTTCTCCGCCCTGTGCCCGACGATCGTCCTGGACGACCCGGCCCGCGCGCTCCGGCTCGGCACCCGGGGCCAGCGCTTCTTCGCGGAGTCGATCGCCCACTGGTACGGCGGCGCCCCGGCCCCCACGGGCTACGCGGAGGACGAGGACCACACCGGGGCGCTGGACGAGCAGCGCCAGAAGCTGATCGCCCGCCTGCACGAGGCGGACATCCCCGCCCGTCCGGTCGACACGGGCACGTACAACACCGACCACGCCTACGGGGACGCCGCCACGGCGATCGCCTACGTCGAGCGGCTCCGCGAGATCGGCGTGGACGAGGTGATGTGCCTGATCCAGATGGGCACGGTGCCGCAGGAGGTCTGCCTGGAGACGATCCGGCAGTGGGGCGAGCGGGTGATCCCGCGGTTCCGCTGAGAACGCACCACAGCGCCCCCAGGGCGTCCGGTCGGGGACATTCAGGGGGCGCTGTGCTCAGTTCCGTACGTCGTTGTACGGGACGTTCAGAGGTGATCCGGCCGGATCAGACCGTCAGGGCGCGGTCCGTCGGGCGGATCGGGGCCGGCAGGGAGCTGGCGCCGGTCAGGTAGCGGTCGACGCCGCGGGCGGCCGAGCGGCCCTCGGCGATGGCCCAGACGATGAGGGACTGGCCGCGGCCGGCGTCACCGGCGACGAACACGCCGTCGACGTTGGTGGCGAAGTCCGCGTCACGGGCGATGTTGCCCCGCTCGTCCAGGTCCAGACCGAACTGCGCGACCAGGCCGTTCTCGACGTCCGTGCCGGTGAAGCCCATGGCCAGGGTGACGAGCTGGGCGGGGATCTTCCGCTCCGTGCCCGGCTTCTGGGTCAGCTTGCCGTCGACGAACTCGACCTCGACGAGGTGGAGGAACTGGACGTTGCCGTCCTCGTCGCCCTCGAAGTGGGTGGTGGAGACGGAGTAGACCCGCTCGCCGCCCTCCTCGTGCGCCGAGGTGACCTTGTAGAGCATGGGGAAGGTCGGCCAGGGCTGGCCGGCGTTCCGCTCGTCGCCCGGCTTCGGCATGATCTCCAGCTGCGTGACCGAGGCCGCGCCCTGGCGGTGTGCCGTACCGACGCAGTCCGCGCCGGTGTCGCCGCCGCCGATGACGACGACGTGCTTGCCCTCGGCGGTGATCGGCGGGGCCACGAAGTCGCCCTCGACGACCTTGTTGGCGAGCGGCAGGTACTCCATCGCCTGGTGGATGCCGTTCAGCTCCCGGCCCGGGACGGGCAGGTCGCGGGCGGTGGTGGCGCCGGCGGCGATGACCACGGCGTCGAACCGCTTGCGCAGGTCCGTCGACGTCAGGTCGCGGCCGATCTCGATGCCCGTGCGGAACTTGGTGCCCTCCGCGCGCATCTGCTCGATGCGGCGGTTGATGTGCCGCTTCTCCATCTTGAACTCGGGGATGCCGTAGCGCAGCAGGCCGCCGATGCGGTCGGCGCGCTCGTACACGACCACGGTGTGGCCGGCCCGGGTGAGCTGCTGGGCGGCGGCCAGACCCGCCGGGCCCGAGCCGATGACGGCGGCGGTCTTGCCGGACAGGCGCTCGGGCACCTGCGGCTTCACGTCGTTCGCGTCCCAGGCCTTGTCGATGATGGAGACTTCGACGTTCTTGATGGTGACGGCCGGCTGGTTGATGCCGAGCACGCACGCGGCCTCGCACGGAGCCGGGCACAGGCGGCCGGTGAACTCCGGGAAGTTGTTGGTGGCGTGCAGCCGCTCCGACGCCGCCGACCAGTCCTCGCGGTAGGCGTAGTCGTTCCACTCGGGGATCAGGTTCCCGAGGGGGCAGCCGTTGTGGCAGAACGGGATGCCGCAGTCCATGCAGCGGCCGGCCTGCTTGCTGATGATCGGGAGCAGGGAGCCGGGGACGTAGACCTCGTTCCAGTCCCTGACGCGCTCGCCCACCGGTCGGGTCTGGGCGACTTCGCGCCCGGTGGTCAGGAAGCCCTTGGGGTCAGCCATGGGACGCAGCCTCCATCATCTTCTCGGTGGTCTCGGTCTCGGAGAGACCGGCGAGCTCAGCGGCGTCCTTGGCGGCGAGCACTGCCTTGTACGTGGCGGGGATGATCTTGCTGAACCGGGCCGCCGCGGCGTCCCAGTCGGCGAGGAGCTTCTCGGCGACCGTGGAGCCGGTCTCCTCGAAGTGGCGGCGCACGACGTCGTGCAGCCAGGTCTTGTCGGTGTCCGACAGGGCCTCGATCGCCTCCAGGTTCCCGGAGTTGACGTTGTCCCGGTCGAGGTCGATCACGTAGGCGACACCGCCCGACATGCCGGCCGCGAAGTTGCGGCCGGTCTCGCCGAGGACGACCGCCGTGCCACCGGTCATGTACTCGCAGCCGTGGTCGCCCACGCCCTCCGAGACGACCAGGGCGCCGGAGTTGCGGACGCAGAAGCGCTCGCCGGTGCGGCCGCGGAGGAACAGCTCGCCGCCGGTGGCGCCGTAGCCGATCGTGTTGCCCGCGATGGTGGAGTACTCGGCCAGGTGGTCGGCGCCCCGGTCGGGGCGGACGATCACCCGGCCGCCGGAGAGGCCCTTGCCGACGTAGTCGTTGGCGTCGCCCTCCAGGCGGAGCGTGACACCGGCCGGCAGGAAGGCGCCGAAGGACTGGCCCGCGGAGCCGGTGAAGGTGATGTCGATGGTGTCGGCCGGGAGGCCGGCGCCGCCGAACTTCTTCGTCACCTGGTGGCCGAGCATGGTGCCGACCGTGCGGTTGATGTTGCGGATGGCGACCTGGGCGCGGACCGGCTGGGCCTCCTCGGCGGAGGCGGCACCCAGGGCCTCGGCGGCGAGCTGGATCAGCTCGTTGTCGAGGGCCTTCTCCAGGCCGTGGTCCTGCTCGACCCGGGCGTGGCGGACCGCGCCCTCGGGCAGCTCGGGCACGTAGAAGAGCGGCTCCAGGTCGAGACCCTGCGCCTTCCAGTGCGTGACCGCGCGGCTGGTGTCGAGCAGCTCGGCGTGGCCGACGGCCTCCTCGATCGAGCGGAAGCCCAGCTCGGCGAGGAGCTCGCGGACCTCCTCGGCGATGAACTCGAAGAAGTTGACGACGAACTCGGGCTTGCCGGAGAAGCGGTCGCGCAGGACCGGGTTCTGGGTGGCGATGCCGACCGGGCAGGTGTCCAGGTGGCAGACGCGCATCATGACGCAGCCGGAGACGACGAGCGGCGCGGTCGCGAAACCGAACTCCTCGGCGCCGAGGAGCGCGGCGATGATGACGTCGCGGCCGGTCTTCAGCTGGCCGTCGGTCTGGACGACGATCCGGTCGCGCAGGCCGTTGAGCAGCAGGGTCTGCTGGGTCTCGGCGAGACCGAGCTCCCAGGGGCCGCCCGCGTGCTTCAGGGAGGTCAGCGGGGAGGCGCCCGTACCGCCGTCGTGGCCGGAGATGAGGACGACGTCCGCGTGGGCCTTGGAGACACCGGCGGCGACCGTGCCGACGCCGACCTCGGAGACCAGCTTCACGTGGATGCGGGCGACCGGGTTGGCGTTCTTGAGGTCGTGGATCAGCTGAGCCAGGTCCTCGATGGAGTAGATGTCGTGGTGCGGCGGCGGCGAGATGAGGCCGACGCCGGGCGTCGAGTGACGCGTCTTGGCGACCCACGGGTAGACCTTGTGGCCGGGCAGCTGGCCGCCCTCGCCGGGCTTGGCGCCCTGGGCCATCTTGATCTGGATGTCGTCGGCGTTGACCAGGTACTCGCTGGTGACGCCGAAGCGGCCGGAGGCGACCTGCTTGATCGCGGAGCGGCGCGCCGGGTCGTACAGGCGCTCCGGGTCCTCGCCGCCCTCACCGGTGTTGGACTTGGCGCCCAGCTGGTTCATGGCGACGGCGAGCGTCTCGTGCGCCTCGCGGGAGATGGAGCCGTACGACATGGCGCCGGTGGAGAAGCGCTTGACGATCTCGGAGACCGGCTCGACCTCGTCGATGGAGATCGGGGTACGGCCTTCGGTGGCGAAGCCGAACAGGCCGCGGAGCGTCATGAGGCGCTCGGACTGCTCGTTCACCCGGTCCGTGTACTTCTTGAAGATGTCGTACCGCTTGGTGCGCGTGGCGTGCTGCAGGCGGAAGACGGTCTCCGGGTCGAACAGGTGCGGCTCGCCCTCGCGGCGCCACTGGTACTCACCGCCGATCTCCAGGGCGCGGTGCGCCGAGGGGACGCCGGAGGCGGGGTACGCCTTGGCGTGGCGGGCGGCGACCTCCTTGGCGACGACGTCGAGACCGGCGCCGCCGATCTTGGTGGCCGTGCCGTTGAAGTACGTGGCGACGAAGGTCTCGTCGAGGCCGACGGCCTCGAAGACCTGGGCGCCGCGGTAGGAGGCGACGGTGGAGATGCCCATCTTGGACATGACCTTGAGGACGCCCTTGCCGAGCGCGTAGATCAGGTTCCGGATGGCCTGCTCGGGCTCCAGGCCCTCGATGAAGGTGCCGGCGCGGACCAGGTCCTCGACGGACTCCATCGCCAGGTACGGGTTGACCGCCGCGGCGCCGTAGCCGATGAGCAGGGCGACGTGGTGGACCTCGCGGACGTCGCCGGCCTCGACGAGCAGACCCACCTTGGTGCGCTGCTTGGTGCGGATGAGGTGGTGGTGGACGGCCGCGGTGAGCAGCAGCGAGGGGATCGGCGCGTGCTCGGCGTCGGAGTGCCGGTCGGAGAGCACGATCAGGCGGGCGCCGCCCTCGATGGCGGTGTCGGCCTCGGCGCAGATGGCCTCGATGCGGGCGGCGAGGGCGTCGCCGCCGCCGGAGACCCGGTAGAGGCCGGAGAGCGTCGCGGCCTTCATGCCGGGCATGTCGCCGTCGGCGTTGATGTGGATGAGCTTGGCCAGCTCGTCGTTGTCGATCACCGGGAACGGCAGGGTGACGCTGCGACACGACACGGCGGTCGGCTCGAGCAGGTTGCCCTGCGGGCCGAGCGAGGACCGGAGGGAGGTGACGAGCTCCTCGCGGATCGCGTCGAGCGGCGGGTTGGTGACCTGCGCGAAGAGCTGCGTGAAGTAGTCGAACAGCAGCCGCGGGCGGGCGGACAGGGCCGCGATCGGCGAGTCCGTACCCATGGAGCCGAGCGGCTCGCCGCCGGTGCGGGCCATCGGCGCGAGGATGACGCGGAGCTCTTCCTCGGTGTAGCCGAAGGTCTGCTGGCGCCGGGTGACCGAGGCGTGGGTGTGCACGATGTGCTCGCGCTCGGGGAGGTCGGAGAGCTCGATCTCGCCGGTCTCCAGCCACTCCGCGTAGGGGTGCTCGGCGGCGAGGGCGGCCTTGATCTCGTCGTCCTCGACGATGCGGTGCTCGGCGGTGTCGACGAGGAACATCTTGCCGGGCTGGAGGCGGCCCTTGCGGACGACCTTGGCGGGGTCGATGTCGAGGACGCCGACCTCGGAGGAGAGGACGACGAGGCCCTCGTCGGTGACCCAGTAGCGGCCGGGGCGCAGACCGTTGCGGTCGAGGACCGCGCCGACCTGGACGCCGTCGGTGAAGGTGACGCAGGCCGGGCCGTCCCAGGGCTCCATCATCGTGGAGTGGTACTGGTAGAAGGCGCGGCGGGCCGGGTCCATGGTCTCGTGGTTCTCCCACGCCTCCGGGACCATCATCAGGACCGCGTGCGGCAGGGAGCGGCCGCCGAGGTGGAGGAGCTCCAGGACCTCGTCGAAGGAGGCCGAGTCGGAGGCGTCCGGGGTGCAGATCGGGAAGATCCGCTCCAGGGAGCCCTCACCGAAGACGGTGGAGTCGAGCTGCGCCTCGCGGGCGGTCATCCAGTTCCGGTTGCCCTTGACGGTGTTGATCTCACCGTTGTGGGCGACGAAGCGGTACGGGTGGGCCAGCGGCCAGCTCGGGAAGGTGTTGGTGGAGAACCGGGAGTGGACCAGGGCCACGGCGGTGGCGCAGCGGCGGTCCGACAGGTCCGGGAAGAAGGGTTCCAGCTGGCCGGTGGTCAGCATGCCCTTGTAGACGATCGTGCGGGCGGAGAGCGACGGGAAGTACGTCGCGGCCTCGCGCTCGGCGCGCTTGCGCAGGACGAAGGCCTTGCGGTCGAGGGCGATGCCCGTGGCCGCGCCGTCGGCGTCCTTCACGAAGAGCTGGCGGAAGACCGGCATGGTGGCGCGGGCGGAGGCGCCGAGCAGCTCGGGGGCGACGGGGACCTCGCGCCAGCCGAGGACGGTGAGGCCCTCTTCGGCGGCGAACGTCTCGATCTTCGCGGCGGTCTCGTCGGTGCCGTCCTCGGGGAGGAAGGCGATGCCGACGGCGTACGCGCCGGCCTCGGGGAGCTCGAATCCGGCGACCTCGCGGAGGAAGGCGTCCGGGACCTGGAGCAGGATGCCGGCGCCGTCACCGGAGTCGGGCTCGGAGCCGGTGGCGCCGCGGTGCTCGAGGTTGCGCAGTACGGTCAGCGCCTGCTCGACCAGCGCGTGGCTGGCTACACCGGTGAGGGTGGCCACGAACCCGACACCGCAGGCGTCGTGTTCGTTACGGGGGTCGTACATCCCCTGCTGAGCGGGGCGACCGTCCATGGGCGACCAGGCGTCGGAACGCATCGGCTCTCCCGTCGTCGTCGTGGCATATGGAGCTGCCGAGGGACGACGTTGGCCCTCCGCGAAATTTCGTGCAGGTTACATGATGGCTGGCTTCTCGCGAAGTGGATAGCTCATTCCAGCATGCGGACACCGCCGATACGGAGCGGTGGTGGTGGTTCACCTGTGGGGTGCGGCGACAGAGGCTGTCCCGCGGGGGACGGATCGAAGGGTCCGGAGATTGTTTCGGGTCTCCGGCGACCCGCCACTGGGGGTGGGCTTCATTGCCCGGTGGCGCTCAGGCCTCTTTCCCGTTGGTCACGGGTTCGAAACCGCCGAGTAACCGGCTACTTATGTGGCGTCCTGCATAGTGTCTCATCGCCCCGGCCGATCGGGCCAGGGATATACGTCACAGCCGATCCGCACCATACGCCCCGGAAAGGTGTCACGAAAAGACCGAGAGGCCCCTTTCGAGGGCCTCTCGGTCTTCTGTCGTGGTACGGAATCCGCACCGGTCCCCCAGGACTACAACGCGGCCCCGAAGAGCATGCCGAGCCCGTACGTCACGGCCGCCGCGGCACCACCCAGGACGAGCTGGCGCATGCCGCTGAAGAGCCAGCCGCGGGCGGTCACCCGGGCCACCAGGGCGCCGCAGGCGAAGAGCCCGAGGAGCGCGAGCAGCACGGCGGGCCAGAGCGCGGTCGCGCCGAGCAGGTACGGCAGGACGGGCAGGAGCGCGCCGAGCGCGAAGGAGCCGAAGGACGAGACGGCGGCGACCGTCGGCGACGGGAGGTCGTCCGGGTCGATGCCGAGCTCCTCGCGGGCGTGGATCTCCAGGGCCTGCTCGGGATCCTTCGACAGCTGCATCGCGACCTCGCGGGCGAGCGCGGGCTCGACGCCCCGGGAGACGTAGAGCGCGGCGAGCTCCTCCATCTCGTCGATCGGGTGCTTGCGCAACTGGCGGCGCTCGACGTCCAGTTCCGCCTGGACGAGCTCGCGCTGCGAGGCGACGGAGGTGTACTCGCCGGCCGCCATGGAGAAGGCACCGGCGGCGAGGCCCGCGAGGCCGGTGATGACGATGGTCTGCGAGGAGACCGCGCCACCGGCGACACCGGTCATCAGGGCGAGGTTGGAGACGAGTCCGTCCATCGCGCCGAACACCGCCGGGCGCAGCCAACCGCCGTTCACGTCACGGTGCGTGTGGTTGTCGCGGTGGGCCTCGTGCAGTGGCGCCTGAGCTTCGATGATGGACATGGTTCTCCCCTCGTACCGGCGGGCCGGGATGCACCCGCCGCCCCCAACACCCTCGAAAATACGCCCGATGTAAGGGGCTCGCCAGCAAGGCAGGCCGTACTTACTAAGGCCCGCCTCACTGAGGCACACCACATCTGGCGGGATGTCAGGCGGGTGACAGAGACGTTTCTTCGGCGAGTTCGCGGCCCGTGGTGGCACAGATCCAGGCAACGGGGCGCCGCTCTCGGCGCCTCCACCGAAGGAAGGGGCGCGAGATGGTGAACAGCACGGCCTGCGACACGCGTGAACGGGCGAGAGGGGCACTCCTCGGCCTCGCCGTCGGCGACGCGCTCGGCGCGCCCGCCGAGAACATGCGGCCCTCCGAGATCCGCCGCCGCTGGGGCCGCATCGAGGGCTTCGTGACGGACAGCCCGGCGGGCACCGACGACACGGAGTACGCCATCTTCTCGGCGCTGCTCCTCGCCCGGCACGGCTCGGCCCTCACCGTCCACCACGTCGAACGGGCCTGGCACCACTGGATCGCCGACCTCGACGAAGGCCCCTTCCGCGGCGCGGGCTTCTCCGAGCGCGGCACCCTGGAGAACCTCCGCCGGGGCCTCGCCGCCCCCATCTCGGCCCAGCACCGCCACGCGTGGAGCGACGGCCTCGCGATGCGCGCGGCACCCTTCGGCGTGTTCGCGGCGGGCCGCCCGGCGGAAGCGGCCCGCCTGGTCGCGATCGACGGCAGCGTCAGCCACGACGGCGAGGGCATCTACGGCGGCCAGGCGGTGGCGGCGGGAGTGGCCGCGGCGATGACGGGAGCGACGGTCACCTCGGTCATCGCGGCCGCGCTCTCGGTCGTCCCCATGGACTCCTGGACGGCCCGCTCGCTGCGCCGCGCGGTCGTCGCGGCCCAACGGGTCCAACCCGACCCGCTCACCCGCGAACGCCAGGTCCGCTCGGCGGTCGTCATCGGCGGCTACCCGTGGACGGACCTCGCCCCGGAGGCGGTGGGCCTGGCCTTCGGCGCCTTCGCGGCGGCCCGCGGCGACTTCCGTACGGCGGTCCTGACGGCGGTCAACATGGGCCGCGACGCCGACACGACGGCGGCGGTGGCGGGCGCCCTGGCGGGCGCGGCGGGCGGCGTGGACGCGATCCCGTCCGACTGGGCCTCGGCCATCGCCCCGGTGACCGGCAGCTGCCTCCCGTCGATGCGCGGCTACCACGTCCTGGACGTAGCAGACCTCCTGACCCCGGAGGAGGCAGCATGAGCGCGGATACTTCTGTGGGGGAGGCGGCAGAGGCGGACAGCATCGCCACCACCGCTGTGGGCAATCGTTCCGCAGGGCGAGGGGGGTCCCCCCTGGTCGAGCGAAGCCGAGAGCTTGGGGGAGGGTGGGCACAGACCCCGATGCCGGGCACCGCCCTGGCGACCGATGCTCTGCGGGACCGCGCCCTGGTGCGGGGAACCGGGACGTGGGGCGGCGGCGCCCAGCAGGCCCCACACCCCGAGGCCCCCCGCAGGCCCGGCCGCGACGCAGTCGAGGGCCTCCTCCTCGGGCTCGCCGCAGGCGACGCCGCAGGATGGCCCGCCGCAAGGCACCGCGCCGCCCGCATGCCCGAATGGACCCGCCGCCTCACCCGCGAACTCGACACCTTCGCCGAGCAGAACGCGACGACCACCCTCCCCGTCCCCATCGCCCTCAACCAGCCCCCGGAGCCCCTCCGCCTCGGCCCCTCCGACGACGCCGAGTGGGCGGTCTTCACCGCCGAGGCGATCCTCACGGCCGACGGCCCGGTGTTCGCCGCCCTCCCCCCGGACCGCCGTCTCCGCGCCGCCGTCGACCTCGCCTGGAACGCCCTCGCCGGCCAGGTCGCCGCCGCCGCCGACCGCGCCCCCGAGGTCGAGTCGGCCGTACTCCCCCTGCGCGCCCGGATCTCGGTCCGCGCGGGCCTGGGCAATCTCGCCACCGGTCTGCGCCCGCCCGCCACGGGCCACGACAACCCGCACTTCTTCGACGACGCCGCCTGCGTCCGCGCCGCGGTCCTCGCCGTCGTCCACCCCGGCGACCCGACCGCGGCCGCCGAACTCGCCGAGTTCGACGCGCGGTACACGCAGGACGGCGACGGAGTCCACGGCGCCCGTGCGACGGCGGCGGCCGTCGCCGCGGCCCTCGGCGGGGCGACGGTCGACGAGGCCGTCGAGGCGGCGCTCGCCGAACTCCCGCCCGTCACCGAGATCGGCCGCAACGCCCGGCACGCCGTGAAGCTCGCCCAGGCCGCCGACTCCGCCTTCGAACTGGTCCCGCTCCTGGAGCACCAGATCGTGGACCACGTCTACAGCTACGGCATCGCCGCCGCCGAGACCGTCCCGGTCGCCCTGGCCCTCGCCACCGCCGCCCGGGGCGAGATGACGGCCGCGGTACCGGCCGCCGCCTGCCTCTCCCGGGTCGCCGACTCGGCCCCGGCGCTCGCGGGCGCGCTCACCGGGGCGCTGGGCGGCGGCCGTTCGGTCCCGGCGAGCTGGCGCGAGGCGTGCAGGACGCTCGCGGGCTGCGCGCTGCCCCGCCTGGCGGGGACGGACCTGGTGGAACTCGCCGGGCTGCTCGGAGCCACGGAACCGGCCGCCCCAGGTGGACAATTCCGACATGACACCCACACTGGATGTGCCCATCCTGGATGACCGGATCACCGGCAGTCTCCTCGGAGCCGCCGTCGGCGACGCCCTCGGCGGCCCCGTCGAGGGCTACACCCCCGAACAGATCCTGGAACGCCACGGCGGCCGCGTCACCGGGATCGTCGGCCCCTGGAACGGCGGCGACTGGCGCACCGCCCGGCCCATCGCGCCGTACCACAAGGGCGACGGGCACGTCACCGACGACACCTTGATGACCCACGCGCTGATCCGGGTGTACGAGAAGGTCCGCGGCCACCTCGACGCGTACGCGGTCGCGGACCACCTCGTCCCCGAACTCACGGGCTCCCCCGTCTGGATCCCGGAGCTGGAGGCCGAGGCGCTCCCCCTCCAGCGGATCTTCCTCGCCGAGAAGTGGATCGTGACCCGGCTCCACTACGGCCATGTGGACCCCCGGGAGGCGGGCACCGGCAACATCGTCAACTGCGGGGCCGCGATGTACATGGCGCCGGTCGGCCTGGTCAACGCCGCCCACCCGGCCGCCGCCTACGCCGAGGCGATCGACCTGACGGGCGCGCACCAGTCCTCGTACGGCCGGGAGGCGGCGGGGGTCTTCGCGGCGGCGGTCGCGGCGGCCTGCGCGCCGGGCGCGACGCCGGAGTCGGTGGTGGCGGCGGCCCTGTCCCTGGCGAAGGACGGAACGTACGCGGCGATCAAGGCGGTCACCGAAGTGGCGGCCGGACACCGGGACTTCGAGTCCGCCCTCGTCCCGCTGCGCAGGGCGGTGGCCCCCTTCGACTCGGTCGGCCCCGACTACCGGGCCCCCTCCCTCGGCGCCCGCCGCCCCTCCCGGCTGCACGCGATCGAGGAACTCCCCATCGCCCTCGGCATGCTCCTGGTCGGGGAGGGCGACTACCGCCGTACGGTGCTTGGCGCGGTCAACTACGGCCGGGACTGCGACTCGATCGCCACGATGGCGGGCGCGATCGTGGGCGCGCTGCACGGCGAGTCCGCGGTCCCTCCGGAGTGGGCGAAGCAGGTGGCGGAGGCGAGCCGCCTGGACCTGCACGCCCCGGCGCGAACGCTGGCGGACGTGACCCAGGAGATCTTCACGAAGGACGTGGAAGCCCGCCGGTCCCACGAGTCGGCCTTCGCGACGCTGACGAGCGCGGACCGATGACCCTCCGCGTGACCTGGGTCCAACCGGAGGACCTGGTGGGCCACGAACTCCGCCAGGCGTCGGAGGACGGCCGCGAGACCGGTGCCCTGGCGGCCCGCTGGACGGCGGCGGGCGGCCCCCCGGCCCCGACGTCGGCCGGCGCGTCACCGGTCCCCCGCCCGGACCTCCGCCCCCTGGCGGAAGAACTCCTGGACGCCCTGACGTCCCTCCCGTCCCCCCTGTCACCCCACGAGCCCACGCCCCTACCCGCGATCCAGGCCCTGACGACAGCCCCCCGTGTGGGCAATCGTCCCGCAGGGCGGGACGGGTGGGCACACGGGACGGCGCCCTCCGCGGCGCCTCCGCCTTCCGCGCCTGGACCCGCACCAGCGGTGACGGTGCACAAGGGTGCGGGTCAGGACCCGGAAGCCTCTGGCGCCGGCAAGGGCGCCGCTCCGTTGTGCCCACCCGTTCCGCCCCTTGCGGAACGCCTGCCCACAACGGGGTGGGACACCGGCCTCCAGGACCGGCTGCACGCCGCCTGGCTCGGGCGGGCCGTCGGGTGTCTGCTCGGGAAGCCCGTCGAGAAGCTCCCCCTACAAGCCATCCGCACCCTCGCCCGCGCCGCCGGCAACTGGCCCCTCACCACCTGGTTCACCGCCCGCGGCGTCCCGCCCGAGCTGCTCGCCGCGCACCCGTGGAACCGCCGTTCCGCCGCCACCTCCCTCGCCGAGAACATCGACGGCATGCCCGAGGACGACGACCTCAACTACCCCCTCCTCAACCTGCTGCTCCTCCAGCGGTACGGCCGCGACTTCACCACCGCCGACGTCGCCCGCCTCTGGCTCGACGAGCTCCCCGCCGGCCGCACCTTCACGGCCGAGCGCGTCGCCTACCGCAACCTCCTCGACGGCGTCGAACCCCCGCTGACCGCCCTCCGCCGCAACCCCTTCCGCGAGTGGATCGGCGCCCAGATCCGGGCCGACGTCCACGGCTGGACCCACCCCGGCGACCCGGTGGCCGCCGCGGCGCAGGCCCACCGGGACGCGGTGCTCACGCACACCGCCAACGGCGTCTACGGCGCCATGTTCGTCGCCGCCACCCTCGCCACCGCCGCGACCGGGACGGCGGACGTCCATCGGTCCCTCGCCGCCGGTCTCGCCGTGATCCCGCCGCGCTCGCGGCTCGCGGAGGCCGTCCGGCGGGGCATCGCGTACGCCGGCGCGGAGCCCGACTTCGACAGGGTCGTCGACCGCCTGCACGCCGAACTCGGCGGGTACCACTGGGTGCATGCCGTCCCCAACGCCGCCCTGCTCGCCGCCGCCCTCACCCACGCCGACGGCGACTTCTCCCGCTCCGTCTGCGCGGCGGTCTCGGGCGGCTGGGACACCGACTCCAACGGCGCGACGGCCGGATCGGTCGCCGGGCTGCTGGCCGGGCACCCGGACCGGCTGCCCGAGCGCTGGACCGCCCCGCTCAAGAACCGTCTGGCGACCTCGGTGCCGTCCTTCGACGGCATCGGCTTCGACACCCTGGCCGAACTGACACACACGGAGGCAGTACGCCCATGACCAGCATCGTCGTGCTCGGCAGCACGAACATGGACCTCGTCACCTATGTGCCACGGGCCCCCGCCCTCGGTGAGACGGTCACCGGCCGCTCCTTCCGTACGATCCCCGGCGGCAAGGGCGCCAACCAGGCCGTCGCCGCCGCCCGCGCGGGCGCCGAGGTGGCGATGATCGGCGCGGTCGGCGCGGACGACTTCGGGGCGCGGCTCCGCGCCACCCTGGAGCACTGCGCGGTGGACACCGATCTGCTGCGCACCGCCGAGGGCTCATCCGGAACCGCCCATGTCGTGGTCGACGACGAGGGCGGCAACGCGATCGTCGTCGTCCCCGGCGCCAACGGCACCGTCACCTCCCTCACCCACGGCGACGAGGCCCTCATCGGTACCGCCGACGCCCTGCTCCTCCAGCTCGAACTCCCCCTGTCCGTCGTCGTCGAGGGCGCCGTCACCGCCCGTCGGCTCGGCGTCCGCACCGTGCTGACCCCCGCCCCCGCGCAGCCCCTCCCGCCGGAACTCCTCGCCGCCACCGACCTGTTGGTGCCCAACGAGCACGAGGCCGCCGCGCTCACCGGGCTCACCGACCCGCGCGAAGCCGCGCAGGCCCTGCTGCGGGACGTCCCGGAGGTGGTCGTCACGCTCGGCGCGGCCGGCAGCCTGTACGCGGTGCGCGGCGCGGAACCGGTCGCCGTGCCCGCGCCCCGGGTCCGGGCCGTGGACACCACGGGGGCCGGCGACACCTTCGTCGGCGCCCTCGCGGTCGCCCTCGGCGAGGGGCGTCCCGCCCCGGAGGCCCTCGCCTGGGCGCAGACGGCCGCCGCGCTCTCCGTCCAGCGCGAGGGGGCGTCGACCTCGATGCCGTACCGCGTCGAGATCGAGGCCGCGTTCCTCTCCCCCCACACCCTGGAGGCCGACGCCGTATGACCACCGAGAAGCCCACAGGGCCCCTGCAGGGGCTGCGCGTCCTGGATCTCGCGACCCTCTTCGCCGGCCCGCTCGCCGCCATGATGCTGGGCGACTTCGGCGCCGACGTCGTCAAGGTCGAGCATCCCCGCAAGCCGGACCCGTCGCGTGGCCACGGCCCCGCCAAGGACGGCATCGGCCTGTGGTGGAAGGTCCTCGGCCGGAACAAGCGGGCGATCACCCTCGACCTGTCCTCGCCGGGCGGCCGCGACACCCTGCTCGCGCTCGCCGCCGAGGCGGACGTCGTCGTGGAGAACTTCCGCCCCGGCACCCTGGAACGCTGGGGTCTGGGCTGGGAGGAGCTCTCCACCGTCAACCCGCGTCTGGTGCTCGCCCGGGTCACCGGCTTCGGCCAGTTCGGCCCGTACGCCCACCGCCCCGGCTTCGGCACGCTCGCCGAGGCGATGAGCGGCTTCGCCGCGATCACCGGCGAGCCGGACGGCCCGCCGACCCTGCCGCCCTTCGGCCTCGCCGACTCGATCGCCGCCCTCGCCACGGCGTACGCGGTGATGACCGCGCTCACCGCGAGGACGGCGACCGGCCGCGGCCAGGTCGTCGACATGGCGATCATCGAACCGATGCTCTCCGTCATCGGACCCCACCCCCTCTGGTACGACCAGCTCGGTTACGTCCAGCCCAGGACCGGCAACCGCTCCCGCAACAACGCCCCGCGCAACACCTACCGGACCTCCGACGGCTCCTGGGTCGCCGTCTCCACCTCCGCCCAGTCGATCGCCGAGCGGGTGCTGCGGCTCGTCGGCCGCCCGGAGCTGATCGACGAGCCGTGGTTCGCCGACGGCACGGGCCGGGCCGCGCACGCGGACGTCCTCGACGAGGCGGTCGGCTCGTGGATCGCCCGCCGCACCCGCGACGAGGCGATGGCGGCCTTCGAGAAGGCGGAGGCGGCCATCGCCCCCGTCTACGACGTCCGGGACGTCGTCGCCGATCCCCAGTTCCAGGCGCTCCGCACCGTGACCGAGGTGCAGGATCCCGAACTCGGTCCGATCAAGATGCAGAACGTCCTCTTCCGCCTCTCCGAGACCCCGGGCGCGATCCGCTGGTCCGGCCGGCCGCACGGCGCCGACACCACCGCCGTCCTCTCCGAACTCGGCCTCACCCCCGCCGAGATCGACGCCCTCCGCGAGCAGGGCGCGGTATGAGCCCCCGCACCCCCCTCACCTGGCTGTACGCACCGGGCGACCGCCCCGAGGTCGTCCGCAAGGCCCTGTCCTCCGGAGCCGACGTCGTGATCGTCGATCTGGAGGACGCGGTCGCCCCGCACCGCAAGGCGTACGCCCTCGACGCCACGGTCGATCTCCTCGCGGACGTCCATCCCGTCCCGGTCCACGTCCGCGTCCACACGCCGCTCGACATCCCCACCCTGGCCCCCCTCCCCGGCCTCCGCGGTCTCCGTGTACCCAAGGTGACACACGCCACTGACATCCACCGGATCGCGGACCTCGCCCCGGGCCTCCCCCTCTATCCGCTCCTGGAGAACGCCCTCGCCGTGGAGCAGGCGTACGCCATCGCCACCGCCCATCCCGCCGTCCGCGGCATCGCCCTAGGCGAGGCCGACCTCCGCGCCGACCTGGGGGTACGGGAGGACAGCGCGCTCGACTGGCCGCGCGGCCGCGTGGTGGTCGCGGCCCGCGCGGCCGCCCTCCCGCCGCCGGCCCAGTCCGTCCATCCGGACGTCGCCGACCTGGACGCGCTGGCCGCCGGCTGCGCCCGGGGCCGGGCCATGGGCTTCCTCGGCCGGGCGGCGATCCACCCGCGCCAGCTCCCGGTCATCGAGCGCGCCTACCTCCCGACCCCGGAGGAGGTCGATGCGGCCCGTGAGGTCGTCGAGGCGGCCGCGGCCGAGCGGGGCGCCCTCGCGCTCCCGGACGGGCGCTTCGTCGACGCGGCGGTGGTGGAGGGCGCCCACCGGGTCCTCGCGCTCGCGGCGCGCGCGGTGTGACACAGAAGAAAGCGGGTGACACAGAAGGCGGGCGACACAGAAAAGGGCCGCCGGGACCTGATCGGTCCCGACGGCCCACCGGCCAGGAAGGTCAGCTCTTGGCGGCCGATCCGGCGCCGTTCCCAGACTTCTCGGTCTTCTCGGACTTCTCGGTGTCGGAATCCTCCGGTTCCACGGAGGAGTCCTCGTCCGGAGCGGCGTCCTTCGGCTCGGCGTCCTTCGGCTCGCCCTCCTCGCCACCGTCCACGGCGCTCTCGGTCTTCTCGGCCTTCTCGGCCTTCCGAGGCTCCACGATCTCCTCGCGGCCCGGCCGGACACGCGCCGAGACCACCATGTAGACCACGGCGAGCAGACCCACGATGATCGCGGTCCACACGTTGAGCCGCAGGCCGAGGATGTGGTGCGCCTCGTCGACGCGCAGGGCCTCCGTCCACACGCGGCCCGAGCAGTAGGCGGCGACGTACAGCGCGAAGGCGCGGCCGTGGCCGAGCTTGAAGCGGCGGTCGGCCCAGATGACCAGGAAGCCGACGGCGACGTTCCACAGGGACTCGTACAGGAAGGTCGGGTGGTACAGGCCCGCCTCGCGGTTGGGGCCCTCGGTGATCTTCAGCGCCCACGGCACGTCGGTCGGCTTGCCGTACAGCTCCTGGTTGAACCAGTTGCCCCAGCGGCCGATGGCCTGGGCGAAGGCGATGCCGGGGGCGATGACGTCCGCGTACACGGGGAGGGAGATCCCGCGCCGACGGCAGCCGATCCAGGCGCCCACCGCGCCGAGCGCGATGGCGCCCCAGATACCGAGGCCGCCCTCCCAGATCTTGAAGGCGTCGACCCAGTTCTCACCCTCGCTGAAGTACAGCTGGTAGTCGGTGATCACGTGGTAGAGGCGGCCGCCGACGAGGCCGAAGGGCACCGCCCAGACGGCGATGTCGGCGACGGTGCCGGCGGTGCCGCCCCGGGCGATCCAGCGCTTGTTGCCGAGCCAGACGGCGACGAAGACACCGATGATGATGCAGAAGGCATAGCCGCGCAGCGGGATCGGTCCGAGGTGGATCACGCCGGTCGACGGGCTGGGAATGTAGGCAAGGTCCATGGCAGGACCGACGCTACCTTGCCGGGCGGGCGGGACGGCAGCCCACCCGGCAACTTCTGGATAACCAATCCTGTGACTAGCCCGCCGACGGGGAGGCCGTGCCCGGCTTCTTGCCCTTGTTGGCCTCGGCGACCCACTTCTTCAGGTTCTCCGGGGAGATCTGCTCGTTCCCCTTGGTCGGGAAGATCGATTCTCCGTTGAGGAGGACGGACGGGGTGCCGCGGAAGCCGCCGTTCTGGAAGGCCTCGTTCGACTTCTTCACCCAGCTGTCGTGCGTTCCGTCGTTCACACAGCTGCGGAAGGCGGGCGTGTCGAGGCCCGGCACCTTCGCCGCGAGCTCGATCAGCTTGGCGTTCTTGCCGTAGGCGTCGTCCGTCTCCGGCGGCTGGTTGATGTAGAGCGTGTCGTGGTACGCGGTGAACTTCCCCGCGTCCTGGGCGCACGCGGCCGCGTTCGCCGCGCGCAGCGAGCCGCTGCCGCCCATGTTCCCGTCGATGAGGGTGGCGAGGTGGTACTCGGCCTTGACCGCGCCGGAGGCCTCGAGCTCGTGGATGGAGTCCCGCATCACGTTCTCGAACTGGGCGCACGCCGGGCAGCGGAAGTCCTCCCAGATCGCGAGCGTCGACGGGGCGTCCGCCTTGCCCGTGGGGATGGCCGGCTTGGCGTCCTCGTCGGTCGCCCCGGTCGGCGCGACCACCGGGCCGGCCTTGTCGGATCCACTGTCCTTGTCGCCGCCGGCGGCGATCACGCCGACGACCGCGGCCAGGCCGAGGACACCGACCACCGCCGCCGACACGATCAGGACGCGCCGCTGCTTCTCGCGGGCCTTGTCGCGCTCGCGCTGCTCCTTGAGCCGCTCCCGGGCACTGTGCGGACCGTTCCGCTTGTTCTCGCTCACGCCCCTGGCAACGAACCGGGGAGGCACATCCGCGCCTCCCCGGTCCCAGATCCACCCAAATGGGCTACGAAACGCGGCGGACGCCCTCGGCGAGTTCGGCCGCCAGTTCCCTTACGGCGGTGAGGCCGGCCGCCTCGTCGCCGTCGGCGTCGAGGAGCCGCTGCACGAAGGCGGAGCCGACGATGACGCCGTCGGCGAAGCCGGCGACCTCCTTCGCCTGCGTGGCGTTGGAGACGCCGAGCCCGACGCACACAGGGAGTTCGGAGGTGGCGCGGGTGCGGCGGACCAGGTCGGCGGCCGACGCGCCGACCGACTCGCGGGTGCCGGTGACACCCATGAGCGAGGCGGCGTAGACGAAGCCGGAGCCGGCGGCCGTGATGGTGGCGAGGCGCTCGTCCTTGCTGCTGGGCGCGACGACGAAGACGGTCGCGAGACCGTGCTTGTCGGCGTGCTCGCGCCAGACGGCGGACTCCTGGACCGGCAGGTCGGGCAGGATGCAGCCCGCGCCGCCGGCCTCGGCGAGCTCCTCGGTGAAGCGCTCGATGCCGTACCGGTCGATCGGGTTCCAGTACGTCATGACGAGGACCGGCTTGCCGGTGGCCTCGTGGGCCTCCTTGACCGTCCGCATGACGTCGGCGATCTTCACGCCGCCGCGCAGGGCGATGTCGTCGGCGGTCTGGATGACCGGCCCGTCGAGGACCGGGTCGCTGTGCGGGAGGCCGACCTCGACGACATCGGCGCCGCCGTCGAAGACCGCCTTGATCGCGGCGATGCCGCCGTCGACGGTGGGGAAGCCGGCCGGCAGGTACGCGATGAGCGCGGCCCGGTTCTCGGCCTTGGCCTTGGCGAGGGTGTCGCTCAGCAGCTGGATGTTCCCGGTGGTCACTTGGAGCCCCCCTCGGCGCCGTTGTCGTACAGACCGAAGTAGCGGGCGGCGGTGTCCATGTCCTTGTCGCCGCGCCCGGAGAGGTTCACCAGGAGCAGGGCGTCCTTGCCGAGCTCCTTGCCGACCTCGAGCGCCCCGGCGAGGGCGTGCGCCGACTCGATGGCCGGGATGATGCCCTCCGTACGGGAGAGCAGCCGCAGCGCCTGCATGGCGGCGTCGTCGGTGACGGCCCGGTACTCGCCGCGCCCGCTGTCCTTGAGGTACGCGTGCTCGGGGCCGATGCCGGGGTAGTCGAGTCCCGCGGAGATCGAGTACGGCTCGGTGATCTGGCCCTCCTCGTCCTGGAGGACGTACGAGCGGGACCCGTGGAGGATGCCGGGCTCGCCGGCGGTGAGGGTGGCCGCGTGCTCGCCGGTCTCGACGCCGTGGCCGGCCGGCTCGCAGCCGATCAGGCGGACGTCCGCGTCCGGGACGAAGGCGTGGAAGAGGCCGATGGCGTTGGAGCCGCCGCCGACGCAGGCGATGGCCGCGTCGGGGAGGCGGCCGGCGCGCTCCAGGATCTGGCGGCGGGCCTCGACGCCGATGACCCGGTGGAAGTCGCGGACCATGGCGGGGAAGGGGTGCGGGCCCGCGACCGTGCCGAACAGGTAGTGCGTCCGGTCCACATTGGCGACCCAGTCGCGGAACGCCTCGTTGATGGCGTCCTTGAGGGTGCGGCTGCCGGACTTCACGGCCACGACCTCGGCGCCGAGCATCCGCATCCGGGCCACGTTGAGGGCCTGGCGCTGGGTGTCGACCTCGCCCATGTAGATGGTGCAGTCGAGGCCGAAGAGGGCGCAGGCGGTGGCGGTGGCCACGCCGTGCTGGCCGGCGCCGGTCTCGGCGATGACCCGCGTCTTGCCCATGCGCTTGGTCAGGAGGGCCTGCCCGAGCACGTTGTTGATCTTGTGCGAGCCGGTGTGGTTGAGGTCCTCGCGCTTGAGGAAGATCCGGGCGCCGCCGGCGTGCTCGGCGAACCGGGGGACCTCGGTGAGGGCGCTCGGCCGGCCGGTGTAGTTGACCATCAGGTCGTTGAGCTCGCGGGCGAACTCGGGGTCGGCCTTGGCCTTCTCGTACTCGACGGCGACCTCGTCGACGGCGGCGACGAGGGCCTCCGGGATGAACTTGCCGCCGTAGGCGCCGAAGTAACCCTCCGGGCTGGGGACCTGGCCTTCCAGGTCCGGGATGAAGAACTCGCTGGACATGCGGATGCTCCTCGCGGGGCGGGTGCCCCGGGATACGTGGGGTTGGTGGTCACGGTATGCGCGCGACCCGTCACGTATGCGGCAACGCCCCGCCCCGCCCGTGTGGGCAATCGTTCCGCAGGGCGGAACGGGTGGGCACACGGGACGGCGCCCCGTGCCGGGCCTGGGCTTCCGCGCCTGGACCCGCACCCTTGGCGCCCACGCTCGTGGTGCGGGTCAGGGCACAGGGGGCGACGCGCCGCCAAAGGCGCCGTCCGTTGTGCCCACCCGTTCCGCCCCAGCGGAACGATTGCCCACAACGGGGGTGGCGGAGGCCCGACGGCGTCAGGCGTTGCTGTACGTGAGGTCGCGCGCGGGGCGCGGGCGCCATCGCATGCCGTTGACCTGGCCCGGCTCGGAGCCGATGACGTAGCGGACCCGGCGGCCGTGGACACGGCGGGCGGGCGCGCGGCAGCCGCGCGGACGGCACCCCCTGGCGAGGGGCGCGTGCTTGGAGACGGGCGCGGCGGCGGTACGGAGCCGGCCGCGGCGGCCCGAGGCGTCCGCGGGCACGCCGGCGCCGCCCGGGGCGGAGCCCAGGGCGGTCGGCGTGGCGCGGACGGGGGTCATGGCGGGGTCAGCTCCGGCCGTGACGCAGGGCGGGGTGGGCGCCGGCGGCGACGAGGTCGGCAACGGCGGCCTTCGGGTCGCGGCCGGTGACGAGGGACTCGCCGACCAGGACCGCGTCGGCGCCCGCGTTGGCGTAGGCGATGAGGTCGTGCGGGCCGCGGACGCCGGACTCGGCGACCTTGACGATGTGCGCGGGGATCTCGGGGGCGACGCGCTCGAAGGTGGAGCGGTCGACCTTGAGGGTCTTGAGGTTGCGCGCGTTGACGCCGATGATGCGGGCGCCCGCCTCGACGGCACGCTCGACCTCCTCCTCGTCGTGGACCTCGACCAGCGGGGTGAGACCGATGGACTCGGCACGCTCGATGAGGGAGACCAGCGCCTCCTGCTCCAGGGCGGCGACGATGAGGAGCGCGAGATCCGCTCCGTACGCGCGCGCCTCCCAGAGCTGGTACGCGGTGACGATGAAGTCCTTGCGCAGCACCGGGATGTCGACCCGGGCGCGGACGGCCTCCAGGTCCGCGAGCGAGCCGCCGAAGCGGCGCTGCTCGGTGAGGACGGAGATGACGGCGGCGCCGCCCGCCTCGTAGTCCGCGGCGAGACCGGCCGGGTCGGCGATCGCGGCGAGCGCGCCCTTGGACGGGCTGGAGCGCTTGACCTCGCAGATCACCTTGACGCCGTCCCCGCGCAGTGCGGCGACGCCGTCCTTGGCCTGCGGCGCCTTGGCGGCGCGCTCCTTGAGCTCGTCGAGGGTGACCCGCGCCTGCCGCTCTGCGAGGTCGGCGCGCACGCCTTCGATGATCTCGTCGAGCACACTCACGCGAGGGGCCCCCTTCCGGGACGGTGACGGTGATGAAGAACCAGGTTCAGCCACTTCGATCCTATCCGCAGGACGGCCCCGGATTCGCATCGGCCGGAGCGGCGTCCCACCTGCTGGGACTCAGGACGGGCTCTCAGGGGGCGAGCGCGGAGCCGAACGGGAGGTTCCGGACCAGGGTGAAGAGGGCGAGGACGGCCCCGATCCCCCACCACCAGACCGGGGCGATCGCGAGGCGCATGGGCACTCCGCGGACGGCGCGAATCAGCCAGACGGCCATGACGACGGCGAAGATCCCGTAGCCGACGACGGCGAGCGCGTTGGCGCCGAGGGCGGCGGGGAGGTCGCCGTGGGCGAAGGCGTGGGCGCTGCGGAGCCCGCCGCAGCCGGGGCAGTAGACGCCGGTGAAGCGCAGGAGCGGGCAGACGGGGTAGTGCCCGGGTTCGTTGGGGTCGACGGCCGCGACGTACGCGAAGGCGGCGACGACCCCGGAGAGGGTGGAGACGGGCGGCAGCAGCCGTCGCACGAGGGACCGCGGCGGTACGGGCGGCGGCGCGGGCAGTGACCCGCCCGGCCAGGCGACGGCGGGCGGTACGGCGCCGGGCGCCACGACCCCACCGGGTGCGGCCTCACCGGGCCCAGCCCCACTCGGCCCCATCCCACCGGGTGCAGCCGCACCGGGTACAGCCCCATGCGGCCCAGCCCCGCCCGGTGGCACCGGTGCGTCCGGGTGACCCGGCCCGGTCGGGCCCGCGGGTTCACCCGGCTGGGTGGGGGAATCGTCGGTCACGGCTCCGGCCGTCGGCTGCGCGTCCACCCGGTGATTGTGGCCCCTGACGCGCGAGGGCGCAGCCCGGCTCGGCCGGACTGCGCCCTCGGGTGCGTCGGGTCGCGTCAGGCGCGGGCCTTCGCGGTCGCGGTCGCGGCCTCGCGGGCGGCGACGACGGCCTCGGAGTCCTTCGGCATGCCGAGGCCCGCGACCTTCATCGCGCCGCCGATGATGCCGCCGAGGACGATGACGCCCACACCGGCCCAGAAGCCGGGCAGGTTGGCGGCCACCATGAAGACGCCGGCGATGCAGAAGCCGATGAAGGAGATGATGACACCGGTCCAGGCGGCCGGGGTGTGTCCGTGGGCGCTGCCCGCCATGAGTTGCTCCTCGTTGCAGTTGCTCGATGGTGAGGTCTCGCGTGCGCGGACACTCGGCGCTCATTGTCCCGCACGCGGGCGCGCGAGGGTGAATCGGGGGTGCCCGGACGATCACGCGTCGCGGACGGAACGATTCACTCGCCCCGGGTGGGGTCCTCGCCGCGGTCCAGGGCCTTCCACAGGTCCTCGGGCCGGTCCGGGTCGGTCGTGGGGGCCTTGCGGCCGGCGCGCGGGGTGCCGGAGCGCTCGTAGCGGCCGCCCATCGCGGGCCAGTTCTTGCCGAAGCGGAGGGCGAAGAGGCCGGCGAGCAGGATGAGGACGGCGCCCGCGGCGGTCACGTACGGCCAGATGGTGTGGCTGAGGCCGGCGACCGCGGCGGCGGTGTCACCGCTGATGCGGGCGGCCTCGGCGTCGAGCGCGGCGCTGTCGGAGGCGCCCAGGACCGCGGCGAGCGCGGCGCCGGCGCCGCTGAGCGCGAGGAGCGCGGCGACGAGGGTGCGGCCGGTGCGGCGGACGGCGAAGACGGCGAAGAGCGCGGCGAGGCCGACGATCGCGAGGGCGGTCGGCACTCCGGTGACGGTGCCGCCGTCGGCCTCGACGGGGACGCTGCCGCCGCCGACGGACGCGGTGCCCTCCGCCCAGATCTGGCCCGCGGAGAGCAGGACGACGGTGGCGCCGAGGGCGCCGAGGAGGAGGGCCGCGGCCAGGCTGCGGCGACCGCCGGTGGGGACGGCCGCGCGGGCGGCCCGGGGCTGGGGTACGGGTACGGCACTCACATACCCCACTATCCCCTACATGCTCAGTTGCCGTTCATCCGGTTGGCGGTGTGGACGGCACGGAGGACGGCCGCGGCCTTGTTGCGGCACTCGTTGTCCTCGCCGACCGGGTCGGAGTCGGCGACGACACCCGCTCCCGCCTGCACGTACGCCGTTCCGTCACGGAGCAGTGCCGTACGGATGGCGATGGCGGTGTCCGAGTCGCCGGCGAAATCGAGATAACCGACACATCCGCCGTACAGCCCGCGCCGGGAGGGTTCGAGCTCCTCGATGATCTGCATCGCGCGGGGCTTGGGCGCCCCGGAGAGCGTCCCGGCGGGGAAGCAGGCGGTGAGGACGTCGAAGGCGGTGCGGCCCTCGGCGACCTCGCCGGTGACGGTGGAGACGATGTGCATGACGTGCGAGTAGCGCTCGATCGACATGAAGTCGACGACCTCCACCGAGCCGGGCGTGCAGACCC
The DNA here is from genome assembly GCF_053616475.1 of Streptomyces sp. NPDC055815. Lineage (NCBI taxonomy): Bacteria > Bacillati > Actinomycetota > Actinomycetes > Kitasatosporales > Streptomycetaceae > Streptomyces > Streptomyces sp. NPDC055815. The sequence goes on from NZ_JBSHDU010000066.1 coordinate 30,941, forward strand.
GGCCGAGGTCGTTGCGGCCGAGGTCGACGAGCATGAGGTGCTCGGCGCGCTCCTTGGGGTCGGCGAGCAGCTCCTCGGCGAGGTCGTGGTCCTCCTGCGGGGTGGCGCCGCGGTGCCGGGTGCCGGCGATGGGGTGGAGCATCGCCTGCCCGTCCTCGACCTTGACGAGGGCCTCGGGCGAGGAGCCGACGACGTCGAAGCCGTTCTCGAAGCGGAAGAGGTACATGTACGGGGACGGGTTGGTGGCCCGCAGGACCCGGTAGACGTCGAGCGCGGAGGCGGTGCAGCGGGTCTCGAAGCGCTGCGAGGGCACGACCTGGAAGGCCTCGCCGGCGCGGATGCGCTCCTTGATGTCCTCGACGGCGTCCTGGTAGGCCGGGCCGCCCCAGAGCGCCGAGAACTCGGGGAGGGCGGACTCCGGCAGGGCGGCGGGGACGGTGGCGACGGGGCGGGCCAGGTCCGCCTCCATCGCGTCGAGGCGGGCGACGGCGTGCGCGTACGCCTCGTCGACGCCGGTCTCCAGGTCGTTGTGGTTGATCGCGTTGGCGATCAGCAGGACCGAGCCGTCCCAGTGGTCGAGGACCGCGAGGTCGCTGGTGAGGAGCATGGTGAGCTCGGGGAGCTGGAGGTCGTCGCGGGTGGAGTCCCCGATCTTCTCCAGTCGGCGGACGATGTCGTAGCCGAGGTAGCCGACCATGCCGCCGGTGAACGGGGGCATGCCGGACGCGAGGTCGCGCGGGGTGTGCAGGGTTTCGACGGTGGCGCGCAGGGCGGCGAGGGGGTCGCCGTCGACCGGGACGCCGACGGGCGGGGTGCCGAGCCAGTGCGCCTCGCCGTCCTCGACCGTCAGGGTGGCGTCGCTGCGGACTCCGATGAAGGAGTAGCGGGACCAGCTGCGGCCGTTCTCCGCGGATTCGAGCAGGAAGGTGCCGGGGCGTTCGGCGGCGAGCTTGCGGTAGAGCCCGACCGGGGTGTCGCCGTCCGCGAGGAGCCTGCGGCTGACGGGGATGACGCGGCGGTCGGCCGCCAGCTTGCGGAAGGTCTCGAGATCCATGGCACCGGACCTTACTGGGAGACGGGGAGCACGTCGGCGTCGAAGCAGGTGCGGGCGCCGGTGTGGCAGGCGGCTCCGACCTGGTCGACCTTGACGAGGAGGGTGTCGGCGTCGCAGTCGAGGGCGACGGACTTGACGTGCTGGACGTGCCCGGAGGTGTCGCCCTTGACCCAGTACTCGTTGCGGCTGCGGGACCAGTAGGTGCAGCGGCCGGTGGTGAGGGTGCGGTGGAGTGCCTCGTCGTCCATCCAGCCGAGCATCAGCACCTCACCGGTGTCGTACTGCTGGGCGATGGCGGGGACGAGCCCGTCGGCGCTGCGCTTGAGGCGGGCGGCGATGGCCGGGTCGAGGTCGCTGGGGGTCCGGGGCGTGCTGCTCATGGCGCCATTGTGCCGCGCTCCGGGGCGGTGTCCGGCGGGGCGTCCACTGGGCGGACGGGACCGGCCGGTCGTACGCTGGCGGGCATGTCGACCCATGCGAAACGTGAACGGCTTCTGCTCGCCGATCTGTTGGAGGCGGCGGGCCCGGACGCGCCGACGCTCTGCGAGGGCTGGCGGACCCGGGACCTCGCGGCCCATGTGGTGGTGCGGGAGCGGCGTCCGGACGCGGCGGCGGGTTCCCTCGTACCGGCGCTGAAGGAACGGCAGGACCGGGTGCAGGCGGAGTTCGCCGACAAGCCGTACGAGGAGCTGATCCAGCTCATCCGTACGGGTCCGCCGAAGTTCTCGCCGTTCACCATCAAGCAGGTGGACGAGGGGGCGAACGTCGTCGAGTTCTATGTGCACGCGGAGGACGTCCGGCGGGCCCAGCCCGACTGGTCGGCCCGCGAGCTGGACCCGGTCTTCGCGGACGCCCTCTGGTCCCGTCTGGAGCGGATGGCCCGGCTGCTCGGCCGCAAGGCCCCGGTGGGCCTGGTGCTGCGCCGCCCGAACGGCCAGACGGCGGTCGCCCACCGCGGCACGCCGGTGGTGACGGCCTCCGGGGAGCCGGGCGAGCTGGTGATGTACCTGTACGGCCGCCAGGACTCGGCGAAGGTGGCCCTGGAGGGCGAGCCGGACGCGATCGAGCGGCTGCGGGAGACGAAGCAGCTGGGGATCTGAGCTAGCGGGGCAGTTCGGCGCGGCGGACGGCCGTGACCGCGAGGGCGTATGCGCCGGACAGGGCGCAGACCGCCGCGCTGACGACGAAGACCGGGCCGGGGCCCCAGAGGCCGATGGCAGCGCCGGTGACAGGGAAGCTCAGCGGGGCGATGCCGAGGCTGCCGAGGCTGGAGACGGCGCTCACCCGGCCGAGGTAGGCGGGGTCGCACTCGGTCTGGACGAGGGCGTTGCACAGGGCTCCGGAGAGTCCGGCGAGCAGGCCGATGGAGACCGCGACGAGGGCGGCGAGGGCCGGCTGGGGGACGTAGGCGAGGGCGCCGATCGACACGGCTCCGATCACCATGGTCCAGCCCATGACGACGCCGGCCCGGGATATGCGTCCCTTGACGGTCAGCAGCAGGGAGGCGGCGCCGGCGCCGATGCCGAAGCCGGCGAGGACCCAGCCGATGCCGGAGGCGCCCCAGCCGCGCTGCTCGGAGAGGACCGCGAGGCCGACGTTGAGGGGGCCGGCGAAGCCGAGGTCGGCGAGGAGGACGACGATCATCAGCGGGCCGAGCGCCTTGTGGCCGCGGAGGTAGCGCAGGCCGTCGGCGAGGTCGCGCAGGGCGGTGCCGTCGCCCGCCTGGTCCTCCTGCGGCAGCGGGCGGAGCTGGAGCGTGCTGAGCAGGGGCAGGGAGAGCGCGAAGAGGATCCCGGCCATGCCGAAGGCGGTGGCGGAGCCGCCGAGGGCGACGGCGAGACCGCCCAGCGGGGCGCCGAGGACGGCGCCCAGGCGGTAGGCGAGGCCGCGCATGCCCTGGACGCGGGCGAGCTGGTCGCGCTCGGCGATCCGGGGCGGCAGGGCGCCGACGGCGGGCAGGAAGACGGCGTCGACGACGCCGAAGACGAGGGCGACGGCGGCGAGCGCCCAGAGGCCGGGTGAGGCGAGGAAGAGGGTCGCGGCCAGGCCGAGGACGACCAGGCTGCGGACGGTGTCGGAGGCGATGACGACCCGGCGCGGGCCGAGGCGGTCGGCGATCGCTCCGCCGACGAGCAGGAGCAGGGCGCGGGGCACGGCGGAGACGGCCATGACGAGCCCGGCCTGGGCGGGGGTGCCGCTGCTCACGGCGGTCCAGGAGAGGGCGAGGTAGAAGACGCTGTCGCCGAGCGTGGAGGCGGTGTAGGCGCCGAGCCAGCGCAGGACCTGGGGGCTGCGGTGGGCGGGGATCGAGGGGGTCTCGACGGCCGTGGTCACGCGGTCCCCCGGTAGGGGAAGCCGTACAGGTGGACGGCGACGTTCTCGCGGCCCTCGGTGTCGCCGGCGGCCTCGGCGGCGCGGGCCCGCTGGTCGTACTTCTCGAGGAGCGCGTCGAGCTCCTTGCCGAGGGCGGCGAGTTCGGCGGCGGTGAGGCGGGGCAGCCATTCGGAGCTGACGGCGGCGGAGCGCCATTCGTCGGACCAGGTCAGGCGCTCGTCGAGGAAGCGGCGGTGGAGCTCGGTGCGCTGCTCGTTGAGGGTGCGGCCGAGGGCGTCGCTCGCGGCGGCCATCTCGGGGGTGTCCTTGACGTCCTCGTCGTGGATGCTCACCCCGTACGAGCTCGGCTGCCACCACCGCTCGCGCCCGTCCGCGGACTGGGCGTCCGCCTCCTCGATGAGGCCGTGCTCGGCGAGCTTGCGCAGGTGGTAGCTGACGAGCGAGACGGCCTCGTCGACCTGCTCGGCGAGCTGGGAGGCGGTGGCGGTGCGGGCCACGAAGAGGGCGCGGTAGAGGCGCATCCGCAGGGGGTGCGCGATCGCTTTGAGGGTGCCGAGATCGGTGATCCGGCGGTTCTCCGACGAGGTCATGACACCGACCCTAGATACGAAAGAAAAGTTGCGCAATGAAAATTGCGCAACTGATCCTGCATACCTGGGCAAAGAAGAAGGGCCCCCGAAGGGGCCCTTCCGGAAGCGGAACGTCCACTCAGCGAACCGGGTGGCCCGCCCCCCGCAGCGTCTCCTTGACCTGCGAGATCCGCAGGTCGCCGAAGTGGAAGACGGAGGCCGCGAGCACCGCGTCCGCGCCCGCCGCCACGGCCGGCGGGAAGTCGGCGAGCTTGCCGGCACCGCCGGAGGCGATCACCGGGACCGTCACGTGCTTGCGCACGGCCGCGATCATCTCGGTGTCGTAGCCGTCCTTCGTGCCGTCGGCGTCCATCGAGTTGAGCAGGATCTCCCCCGCTCCGAGCTCGGCGGCCCGGTGCGCCCACTCGACGGCGTCGATGCCGGTGCCCTTGCGGCCGCCGTGCGTCGTCACCTCGAAGGAGCCGGTGGAGGTGCGGCGGGCGTCGACCGACAGGACGAGGACCTGGCGGCCGAAGCGCTCCGCGATCTCCTGGATCAGCTCGGGGCGCGCGATGGCCGCGGTGTTGACGCCCACCTTGTCGGCGCCGGCCCGCAGCAGCTTGTCGACGTCCTCGGCCGAGCGGACGCCGCCGCCGACCGTGAGCGGGATGAAGACCTGCTCGGCGGTGCGGCGCACCACGTCGTAGGTGGTCTCCCGGTTGCCGGAGGAGGCGGTGATGTCGAGGAAGGTCAGCTCGTCGGCGCCCTCGGCGTCGTACAGCTTGGCCATCTCGACGGGGTCGCCCGCGTCCCGCAGGTTCTGGAAGTTGACGCCCTTGACGACCCGGCCGTTGTCCACGTCCAGGCAGGGAATCACACGTACGGCGAGACTCATGCGGCGTCACCCCTGTAGGCCTCGACCTCGACCTCGACCACGAGACGCGGGTCGACGAAGCCGGAGACGATGATCATGGAAGCGGCGGGGCGGACCTCGTCGAACAGCTCCTTGTGGGCGCGGCCGACCTCGTCCACGTCCCGGGCGTGCGTGATGTACATCCGGGTGCGGACGACGTGCTCGGCGCCCAGGCCCAGCTGCTTCAGCGCGCCGAAGGCCACGTTGAAGGAGTTGACCGCCTGGTCGTACGGGCCGCCGTCGGCGATCTGGCCGTCGACCACGGAGGTGCAGCCGGAGACCAGGACCGTTCCGTTCGGGAGCTCCACGGCGCGGGAGTAGCCGAACTGCTCCTCCCAGGGAGCGCCCGTGACGACCTTGCGGATCTCGGAGGTCACGACGCCACCGCCGCGAGCGCCTCTTCGAGGGTGAAGGCCTTGGCGTACAGCGCCTTGCCGATGATCGCGCCCTCGACGCCCAGCGGGACCAGGCCGGACAGGGCCCGCAGGTCGTCCAGGGAGGACACGCCGCCGGAGGCGACGACGGGCTTGTCGGTGGCCGCGCAGACGTTCTTCAGGAGCTCCAGGTTGGGGCCCTGGAGGGTGCCGTCCTTGGCGATGTCGGTGACGACGTAGCGGGAGCAGCCCTCGGAGTCGAGGCGGGCGAGCGTCTCGTACAGGTCGCCGCCGTCGCGGGTCCAGCCGCGGCCGCGCAGGGTCGTGCCGCGCACGTCGAGGCCGACGGCGATCTGGTCGCCGTACTGGGCGATGACCTTGGCGACCCACTCGGGGGTCTCCAGGGCGGCGGTGCCGAGGTTGACGCGGGTGCAGCCGGTGGCGAGGGCGGCGGCGAGGGAGGCGTCGTCGCGGATGCCGCCGGAGAGCTCGACCTTGATGTCCATGGCCTCGGTGACCTGGCGGACCAGGTCGCGGTTGTCGCCGGTGCCGAAGGCGGCGTCCAGGTCGACCAGGTGGAGCCACTCGGCGCCGGCGCGCTGCCAGGCCAGGGCGGCCTCCAGCGGGGAGCCGTAGGAGGTCTCGCTGCCGGACTCGCCGTGGACGAGGCGGACGGCCTGGCCGTCGCGGACGTCGACGGCGGGGAGGAGTTCGAGAGTGCTCACAGGGTTCCGATCCAGTTGGTGAGGAGCTGGGCGCCGGCGTCGCCGGACTTCTCGGGGTGGAACTGGGTGGCCCAGAGGGCGCCGTTCTCGACGGCGGCGACGAAGGGCTCGCCGTGGGTGGCCCAGGTGACCTTGGGGGCGCGGATGTTGGGGTTGCCGACCTCCAGGGTCCACTCGCGCACCGCGTAGGAGTGCACGAAGTAGTACCGGGCGTCGGCGTCGAGGCCCGCGAAGAGCTGGGTGTCGGCGGGCGCGTCGACGGTGTTCCAGCCCATGTGCGGGACGACGGGGGCGTTCAGCGGCTCGACCGTGCCGGGCCACTCGTCGAGGCCCTCGGTCTGCACGCCGTGCTCGATGCCCTCGGCGAAGAGGATCTGCATGCCGACGCAGATGCCCATGACCGGGCGGCCGCCGGAGAGCCGGCGGCCGATGATCCAGTCGCCGCGGGCCTCCTTGAGGCCCTGCATGCAGGCGGAGAACGCGCCGACGCCGGGGACGAGGAGTCCGTCGGCGTTCATGGCCTTGTCGTAGTCGCGGGTGATCTCGACGTCGGCGCCGACGCGGGCGAGGGCGCGCTCGGCGGAGCGCACGTTGCCGAAGCCGTAGTCGAAGACGACGACCTTCTTCGGGGAAGTCGTGCTCATGACCACACGTCCAGACGCAGCACACCGGCGGAGAGGGACATCGCGGCGCCGATGGCGAGGAGCACGATGAGGCCCTTGGGCATCTGCTGCTTGACGAAGGAGTAGATGCCGCCGAGCAGGAAGAGCCCGACGAGGATCAGGATGGTGGAGAGGCCGTTCACGACTAGAGCGCGCCCTTCGTGGAGGGGAGGATTCCGGCGGCGCGCGGGTCGCGCTCGGAGGCGTAGCGCAGGGCGCGGGCGAGGGCCTTGAACTGGCACTCCACGATGTGGTGGGCGTTGCGGCCGTACGGCACGTGGACGTGCAGCGCGATCTGCGCCTGGGCGACGAAGGACTCCAGGATGTGCCGGGTCATCGTCGTGTCGTACGAGCCGATCATCGGCGCCATGTTCTCGGGCTCGGTGTGCACGAGGTACGGCCGGCCGGAGAGGTCGACGGTGACCTGGGCGAGCGACTCGTCCAGCGGGACGGTGCAGTTGCCGAAGCGGTAGATGCCGACCTTGTCGCCGAGGGCCTGCTTGAAAGCGGCTCCGAGGGCGAGGGCGGTGTCCTCGATGGTGTGGTGCGAGTCGATGTGGAGGTCGCCGTCGGTCTTGACGGTCAGGTCGAAGAGCCCGTGGCGGCCGAGCTGGTCGAGCATGTGGTCGTAGAAGCCGACCCCGGTCGACACGTCGACCTTTCCGGTGCCGTCGAGGTCGATCTCGACGACGACGGAGGTCTCCTTGGTGGTGCGCTCAACGCGGCCTACGCGGCTCATCGCTTCTGCTCCTTCATCAGTTCACGGACCGCGTCGAGGAACGCGTCGTTCTCTTCGGGGGTGCCGGCGGTGACCCGCAGCCATCCCGGTACGCCGTTGTCCCGGACCAGGACGCCCCGGTCGAGGATCGACTGCCAGGCCGCGTGCGTGTCGGGGAACTTCCCGAACTGCACGAAGTTGGCGTCGGAGTCGGTGACCTCGCAGCCGAGGGCGCGCAGCTCGGTGACGAGGCGGTCGCGCTCGGCCTTGAGCTGCTCGACGTACCCGAGGAGGGTGTCGGTGTGCTCCAGGGCGGCGAGCGCGGTGGCCTGGGTGACGGCCGAGAGGTGGTACGGCAGGCGGACCAGCTGCACGGCGTCGACGACGGCCGGGTGCGCGGCGAGGTAGCCGAGGCGGAGGCCGGCGGCGCCGAAGGCCTTGGACATGGTCCGGGAGATCACCAGGTTCGGGCGCCCCTCGATGAGGGGCAGCAGCGAGTCGCGGTGGCTGAACTCCACGTACGCCTCGTCCACGACCACCATCGAGGGCTTGGCCGCCTGGGCCGCCTCGTACAGGGCGAGGACGGTGCCGGCCGCGACCGCGGTGCCGGTGGGGTTGTTGGGCGAGGTGATGAAGACGACGTCCGGCGCGTTCTCCGCGATGGCCTGGACGGCGGCCTCCACGTCGATGGTGAAGTCCTCGTTGCGCGGTCCCGAGATCCAGCCGGTGCCGGTGCCGCGGGCGATCAGGGCGTGCATCGAGTACGAGGGCTCGAAGCCGATCGCGGTGCGGCCGGGGCCGCCGAAGGTCTGCAGGAGCTGCTGGAGGACCTCGTTGGAGCCGTTGGCCGCCCAGACGTTCTCGACGCCGACGCGGTGGCCGCCGGTCCGGGTGAGGTAGGCGGCGAGCTCGGTGCGGAGCTCGATCGCGTCGCGGTCGGGGTAGCGGTTGAGGCCGCGGGCCGCCTCGGTGACCCGCTCCGCGATCCGGGCCACCAGGGGCTCGGGCAGCGGGTAGGGGTTCTCGTTGGTGTTCAGCTGGACGGGGACGTCGAGCTGAGGCGCGCCGTACGGGGACTTGCCGCGCAGCTCGTCCCGGACGGGGAGGTCGTCGATCTTGATCTGGCTCACTTGCTCTACGGAACCTTCCATCCGAACCGTGCCTTGATCGCCGCGCCGTGGGCGGGCAGGTCCTCGGCCTCGGCGAGGGTGACGACGTGGTGGGCGACGTCCGCGAGGGCGTCGCGCGTGTAGTCCACGATGTGCACGCCGCGCAGGAAGGACTGCACGGAGAGCCCGGAGGAGTGGCAGGCGCAGCCGCCGGTGGGCAGGACGTGGTTGGAGCCGGCGCAGTAGTCGCCGAGCGAGACCGGCGCCCAGGGGCCGACGAAGATCGCGCCCGCGTTGCGGACGCGGTCGGCGACGGCGGCGGCGTCGGCGGTCTGGATCTCCAGGTGCTCGGCGCCGTACGCGTCGACGACCTTGAGGCCGTCGGCGAGGTCGCGGACGAGGACGATCGCGGACTGGCGGCCGGCCAGGGCCGGGACGATCCGGTCGTCGACGTGCTTGGAGGCGGCGACCTGGGTCTTCAGCTCGGCCTCGGTGGCGGCGGCAAGATCGTCCGAGTCGGTGACGAGGACGGAGGCGGCCATCGGGTCGTGCTCGGCCTGGCTGATGAGGTCGGCGGCGACGTGCACGGGGTCGGCGGTGGAGTCCGCGAGGATCGCGATCTCCGTCGGACCGGCCTCGGCGTCGATGCCGATGCGGCCCTTGAGGAGGCGCTTGGCGGCGGCCACGTAGATGTTGCCGGGGCCGGTGACCAGGTTGACGGGGGCGCAGCCGGGCTCGTCGGCGGTGCCCTCCGTGCCGTACGCGAACATGGCGATGGCCTGGGCGCCGCCGGCGGCGTAGACCTCGTCGACGCCCAGGAGGGCGCAGGCGGCCAGGATCGTCGGGTGCGGCAGGCCGCCGAACTCCTTCTGCGGGGGCGAGGCGATGGCCACGCCCTCGACGCCGGCCTCCTGGGCCGGGACGACGTTCATCACGACGGAGGACGGGTAGACGGAGCGGCCGCCCGGCACGTACAGACCGACGCGCTCGACGGGGATCCACTTCTCGGTGACCGTGCCGCCGGGGACGACCTGGGTGGTGTGGGTGGTGCGGCGCTGCTCGCGGTGGACGAGCCGGGCGCGCCGGATGGACTCCTCGAGGGCGGCCCGGACGGCCGGGTCGAGCTCGTCGAGGGCGCGGCTGATCGCCTCGGCGGGGACGCGGAGCGTGGAGACGCGGACGCCGTCGAATTTCTCCCCGTAGTCGATCACCGCCGCTGCGCCATGATGCCGTACGTCCTCGCAGATCGGCCGCACCTTCTCCAGGGCGGCTTCCACGTCGAACTCGGCACGGGGCAGCAGGTCGCGCAGTGCGGAACCCTCGGGGAGGGCCTCGCCGCGCAGATCGATTCGAGAGATCACGGGTCAATTCTCTCAGACGGCCCACAGCGCCGGACGCCCGTATCACTGGCTGATACACGCCACGGTGGCGTCTCCTCGCCACTCCTGACCGTTAGCGTTCAGCCCGTCACAGCGCGGGAAGAACGACTGTACGAATCCACGAATCCCGGTAAGCGGAATCGTGGGAGCGCATCGGGGAAAGCGAGGGGGCGGCAGTGACCGAGCCGCACGAGGACGGGATGCCGGAGGGTCTCACGGGTCCGGAGCGGGCCGTGTGGCGGGCGTTCCGGATCGGCAGGACCTGTGATCTGACGGAGGGGATCGCGGAGCGGGACGACCCCTTCGGGGGACGGGAGTGGGGGGAGGAGCGGAGCGTCCGCGCCGACGTGGTGGCGCTGCTGCTGCTCGACGGGCCGCCGGCCCGGTCCGGGCGGGTGGCCGCGCTGAAGCTGCGCGGGGTCAGGATCACCGGCGTGCTGAACCTGGCGGGCGGGACGATAGGGCCGTACGTGGAGCTGCACGGCTGCCGGTTCGACGGCGAGGTGGTGCTGCCCGAGGCCCGGTTCGGCACGCTGCGGATGGTCGAGTGCGCGCTGCCGCGCATGGAGGCGGCCCGATTGCACACGGAGGGGGACCTGCACCTGCCGCGCTGCCGGGTGCGGCGGGGCATCCGGCTGACGGACGCCCAGATCGGCACGGACCTGCTGATCAACCAGATCCAGGTGTGGCCGGACCGGCGGGGGCGGGCGATCACGGCGGACGGGATGGTGGTCGCCCAGGACCTCCAGGCCGAGCTGATCGAGACCCACGGGGAGCTGAGCCTGCGCGGGGCGAAGGTCGGGGTCTCGCTCAGCCTGCGCGGCAGCGTGCTGCGCGGGGCGCAGGGCCGCCGCGCGCTGAACGCCCCGCAGCTGACGGTGGAGCGCTCGCTCTATCTGAACGCGGCCTGGGTGTACGAGGAGTCGGGGAGCTCGGGCCGGACGGGGAACACGACGGCCACTCCGCCGTACGGGGTGACGCCCGCCCAGGGCACCCGGCGCAAGCCGGTGGAGTGCCACGGCGGGGTGCGGCTCGACGACGGCCGGTTCGGGGACGCGGTGGACCTGCACAGCGCCCGGTTCCTGCTGAACGGCGCGCGTCGGGACGAGCTGTCGCTGCGCCGGATCGTCACCCCGGAGCTGCGGTTCAACGGCGAGCGGCCGGAGGAGGGGAGGGTGGTGCTCAACGGCGCGAAGGTCGTCACCCTGATCGACCTGTCGACGAGCTGGCCCGGGCCCGGCGGTCTCGCGATGGGCGGCTTCGTCTACGAGAACCTCGTGCCGTACGGGCACTTCCCGCTGGCCCGGCGCCTGGAGTGGGTGGCGGCGGCGACCCCGGAGTACGCCCCGGAGCCGTACGAGCGGCTCGCGACGGTGCTGCGGAACAGCGGCGAGGACGCGGACGCCCGTGAGGTGCTGCTCGCCAAGCAGCGGCGCAGACGGGAGACCCTGCCGATCGCGGGGAAGCTGTGGGGGTACCTCCAGGACTGGACGGTGGCGTACGGCTACCGGCCGGGCCGGGCGGCGCTGTGGATGGCCGTGCTGTGGGCGGCGGGCACGGTGGCCTTCTCCCACTACCGCCCGATAGCCCTGAAGGCGGACGAGGCGCCCGAGTGGAACGGCACGCTGTACGCGCTCGATCTGCTGCTGCCCGTGATCAACCTCGGCCAGGACGGCTACTGGCGGCTCGAAGGCATCTGGCAGTGGGCGGCGGCGGCCCTGATCCTGCTCGGCTGGATCCTGGCGACGACGGTGGCGGCGGGCGCGACCCGGCTGCTGCGGAGGGGGTGAGGGCCGCGGCCGCGCGGAGGGGGTGAGGGCCGCGGCCGCGCGGGGGCGGGGCCGTGCTCGCGCAGAGGGGGTGAGAGCGCTGTCACCGCCGGGTGAGGGTGCTGTCGTGACCTGGTGATGCGGCTGCCGGGGCGGGCCGGGCCGAGGGAGAATACACAGCACCATGTCCTTGCTCCGCGCCCTGGTCGGCACCCTCCGCTCGGCCCGGCACGCACCGCGACTCGCCGCGGGGTTCGTGCCGGACGACGACGTGCTGCTCGACGCCCCGGACGAGCGGCTCGCCCCCGCCCTGGTCGCCGCCGCCCTCGGCGATCCGGAGCCCGCGGCGAAACTGCTGGCCACCACCCGGGACGCCGGCGAGTGGGAGGACCGCGACCGGTACGTCACCCGGCTCGCCACCTTCGCGTACCACAGGGGCGACTGGCTCACCCGGTGGGTCGCCGCCACGCCCGGCGATCCCGACGCCCTCCTCGTCACGGCGCAGCTCGCCGTCCGCCGGGCCTGGGAGTCCCCGGCGCGGGCCGAGCGGCTGCGCGAACTCGCCCCGCTGATCCAGGAGATCGCCGGGGACGCGCCGCACGACCCGGTGCCGTGGCGGCTCGCCCTCGACCACGCGCGCGGGGCGCACGCCGGGCACGCGGTCTTCGAGTCGCTGTGGGAGCAGGCCGTGCGCCGGTCCCCGCACCACTACGGCTGCCATGTCGCGGCCCTGAAGTACCTCTCGGCGCAGTGGTACGGGTCGCACCGGGCCGCCTTCGACTTCGCCGAGCAGGCCGCCGACGACGCCGCGCCGGGCTCGCTCGTCGGGGCGCTGCCGGTCCGCGCGGCCTACGACGGGCTCCGGGTGCCGCCGGGTCCCGACGGGTCCGTGCCGGCCGCCCGGGTCGACCGGGCGGTGGTCCGTGCGCTGGGCCTGTCGGCGGAGTTCCCGCCGGGCGACCCGTGGCCGGCCGAGGTCCGCAACCTGCTCGCGTTCGTGCTGGTCGAGCTGGGGCGCTGGGAGGAGGCGCGGGAGGAGTTCGGGCGGATCGGCCCGTACGCGACCTCGTTCCCCTGGGGTGCCGCGCGGGGTGCCGCACCGCAGGATCCCCTGGTGCGGTTCCTGGCCGCGCGGGACCGGGTGTGGGGCGAACCGGCCCCTCGGACGCTCCTCCGCGGCACGGGTCGTGGAAGGGCCGGACGGGGCGGGCCCGGCGGCCATTAGGCTTGGCGGCTGTGACCACCGCCCGTCTGCCTCTCTTCCCGCTCAACACGGTGCTGTTCCCGGGCCTCGTACTGCCCCTGAACGTCTTCGAGGAGCGTTATCGCGCCATGATGCGCGAACTGCTCGCGATCGATGACGCCCAGCCGCGCCGGTTCGCCGTCGTCGCCATCCGCGACGGCCGCGAGGTCGCGCCGACGGCTCCCGGAATGCCGGACCAGACCGCGCTGCCGGAGAAGGGCCCGGCGGCGGGCTTCGGCTCCGATCCCCTCCAGTCCTTCCACCGCGTCGGCTGCGTCGCCGACGCGGCGTCGATCCGGGAGCGCGCCGACGGCAGCTTCGAGGTGATGGCGACCGGTACGACCCGGGTGAAGCTGCTGTCGGTCGACGCGAGCGGGCCGTTCCTGACGGCCGAGGTCGAGGAGATCCCCGAGGAGCAGGGCGAGGAGGCGGGCACGCTCGCCGAGGGGGTGCTGCGGGCCTTCCGGAACTACCAGAAGCGTCTCGCCGGGGCCCGGGAGCGTTCGCTGACGACGAGTGAGCTGCCGGACGAGCCCTCCGTGGTGTCGTACCTGGTCGCGGCCGCCGCGGTGCTGGACACGCCGTCGAAGCAGCGGCTGCTCCAGGCGCCGGACACGGCGACCCGGCTGCGCGAGGAGCTGACGCTGCTGCGCGCGGAGACGGCGGTGCTGCGGCATCTGCCGTCACTGCCGGTGGTGGACCTGACGCAGGCCCCGACGTACCCGAACTGAGCCGACCGAGCCGAGGAAGAGCGCGTGGCGAAGAAGCAGAAGAAGAACAGCGGAGGCACTCCGGCGACGGTGGCCCTGACGGCGGCCGGCACCCCGTTCACCCTGCACGCGTACGAGCACGACCCGGCCTCGCCCTCGTACGGCGAGGAGGCGGCGGAGGCCCTCGGCGTCTCCCCCGACCGGGTCTTCAAGACGCTGGTCGCCGACGTGGACGGGGAGCTGACGGTCGCGGTGGTCCCGGTGGCGGGCCAGCTGGACCTGAAGGCCCTGGCCTCGGCGGTCGGCGGGAAGCGGGCCGCGATGGCGGACCCGGCGGCGGCGGAGCGCACGACGGGGTACGTCCGGGGCGGCATCTCCCCGCTGGGCCAGCGCAAGCGGCTCCGTACCGTCCTCGACTCCTCGGCCTCGGACCACGCGACGGTCTGCATCTCGGCGGGCCGCCGCGGGCTCGAGGTGGAGCTCTCCCCCGCGGACCTGGCCGCCCTCACCTCGGCGGTGGTGGCCCCGATCGGCCGCGCCTGAGATCAGGCGCGGCCGCGCGCGGTCGTCAGTGGGTGCCCGGTCCCGGGGTGTACGGCGTCGGCCGGCCCCAGGCCTCCGGCTCCGGGTCGCGGGGTCCGAAGGCTGCCGTCAGCGCCAGGTGGACGATCATCGCGGCGAGCGGCCAGGCCAGCATCGCGGCGGCCCCCAGGTTCAGTTCGAGCGGCGCCTCGAAGGTGACGTTCGGGCCGACGGCCTTGGCATGGGCGACGACGTCGTCGGTGGGGCCGAAGTAGGTGCCGATCCCCCAGGCGAGCAGCGAGCCCAGGCCGCCGCCGACGGCCAGGCCGAGCACGAGCGGGACCCCGCCCTTGCGGCGCAGCAGGAAGACGACGAGCGCGGCGACCGCGCCGAAGGCGAGCGCGAGGAGGACGAACGTTCCGTCGGCGCCGATCGCCTGCTCCCCCTCCGAGTTCCGCAGGTAGACGCCCTTGCCGTCCGAGATGAGCAGGACCCGCGGGGCCAGGTTCAGCCACAGCACCCCGAGCAGCGCCCCCGCGACCGCGGAGACGAGGGTCACCAGCACGCCCTGTACGACCTCGGCGGCCGTGATCGGGTCACCGGCCGGGCCGTCCGACGGCGGGGGCGGCGGGGGCCGGTCGGGATCGTGCGGCTGTGGCTGGTGAGGCGGAGTCAGAGGTGCGGTCACCCCGCCATCGTGCCAGGTGTCCCTGTGGCCCGCCTCAGCGGACGGCGGCCCGCCGGTAGGCCCAGGTGGCGACGGCGAGCGAGACGAGGCCGACGGCCCCGCACACGGCGAGGTCGAGGGCGACGGCCGCCCAGTCGGGGTGCGGGTCGAAGGTGCGGGCCATGGCTTCCACGCCGTACGTGGACGGCAGCAGGTCCCGCGCCCAGCCGATCGGTCCCGGCAGCCGTTCGGCCGGGAGGACGCCGAGGAGCAGGGCCGCCGACATGCCGAGCTGGCCGAGCAGGGTGGCCAGCTCCTGGCGGGGTGCGAGGAGCCCGAGGGCCGCGCCGAGACCGGCGAGGGCCGCCCCGGCGAGCGGGACGACGGCGGCGAGGATCCACAGGTGGGCGAGGGGCAGCCCGAAGAGCACGGAGCCGGCGACGGCGGTGACGGCGGTGCCGGGCACGGTGAAGGAGGCGTACGCCCCGGCGGCGCCGAGCACGACGGCGGCGGGCGGCACGGGCAGGGTGGCGTAGTGGTCGAGGCCGCCGCCGGCCCGCAGCTGTCCGAAGTACTGGGCGAGCAGGTTGAGCGCGACGAAGGCGACGACGAGGACGGTGGAGCCGGCCACGACGGCGCGCGCCTCGGAGCCGCCGTCGACGACCCCGCGCATCAGGACCATGATCCCGATCGACTGGAAGGTGGCG